>JAGPEO010000268.1 GCA_018056925.1 Phycisphaerae bacterium | reverse complement strand
GATCGGGGCAGTTGAGATTGTTGATGTCCACGCATGTGCCGTTGATGTTCACACATCCAGACAGGTTCTCATTCGCGTTGGCGTTTCCGTTGGCGTTGTCATTGCCGTTAACCGTCTCGCCCGCAGTGACGGTGCTCGCTGTCTCTGGATCGTCAGTTGTGGCGACTGGACAAGCGGTCAATGCCGCCAGGGCGGCCGCGGAGATCAACACAGTCCCCGTGCGGAACACTCTGCTTCTCATAGCGTGTCTCCATAGAAGGCCCGAATGCGTAATCACGATAATTGTAGTCATTCGACCAATTGTCTCTCGATTGTGAAGACGAATTTAAGGCATTCGGGTTCGTAATTGGAGAGATGCAGAGACTGTGTGGCAGGCGACTCGACCACAGCCCCCCCGAGTCGGGTCATAGCAGGCGCTGGAGGGGCGATTGCGTGTGCCGAGACAACCCGCGGTCGCTTCTAAGACGCGCCCGCGTGCCACCGGGCGCGCTTTCGCGTCGGTGGCAGCTTACAGATTGTCGTTCACGTTGTCGTCAACATTGTCGTTGAAGTTCACATTACCGTCGATATTGTCGTTCAGATTATCGACGGCATTATCGTTGAAATTGTCGACAATGTTGTCGTTCACGTTGTCAACGAAGTTGTCGTTCTGATTTATGTTGTCGACCACGTTGTCGTTGACGTTGAGGACATTGTCGTTCGCGTTGTTAATTGACGTTGGCATTGTTCACGTTGGCGTTGGCGTTCGCGTTGGCGTTACCGTTCTCATTGACATTGCAGGGACAGTTCAGCAAGTCGCAGAGAACCGGACATCCTCCTAACGTCATAGACAGGCCGACGCCCATCAGCACAATGCACGAAGCCCGAAGATAGCGCTTCATACCCGGCTCCTATTGAAAGTGTTCGTGAACAGACCCGACGCACTCGATCGAACCGATTTTAGCGTAAGCTGTTGCCCACCATTTGAATTCCAGGTTAGCCGCCCGGGCGCCCGGTGCGTGCCGCGCCGCGCGCCCAGCGCCCCGCTCCGGCCAGCGACCGCTTCCTGCCCCCCTGCCGCGGCCTTTCCTCCGAGCCGGCGGCGGCGCACAATACTCGTCCATGATGCGGATGATCTCTGTCCGAGTACTGGTGATCGACGACGAGGACGCAATCTGTCGAAAAACCGCGGCCTGGCTGACCGAGGCCGGCTTCGACGTCGCCACCTTCACCGACCCCGCTCAAGGTCTGGCTTACGCCGAAAAAAGCGACGTGCAGCTCGCGCTGGTCGACCTCCGCGTGCCAAATTGGAACGGTGAGGAACTCGTCGCGGCCGTGCAACGCGCCGCGCCGCAGGCGCGCATCCTGGCGCTGGCGGCCTTCCCTGAAGTCCCACAGGTGCTGGCAGCGGTACGGGCCGGCGCCCGAGATGTTCTTGAAAAACCGCTTGCGGCCGCCACGCTGCTGGCCGCCCTCGAACGCCAGCTCGCCGAAGGCGGCCTGGCCGTACGCTCCGAAGCCGAGTTTAACCGCCGCCTCGGGACGCGCATTCGCGCGGCGCGGGCCGCGACCAACCTAACGCTCAACGACGTCGCCGCGAGTTGTAATCTCAGCGCTGCACAGCTTTCACAGATAGAGCTTGGCAAAACCGGCACCTCGGCCTGGACTCTGGCGCGAGTGGCCAGTGCCTTGCGTACGTCGCCGGCCGCCCTGCTCGAAGGAATCTGATAGGCGTACAACCGTGCCCACTGGTACGCTCTTAGCCGTGCCGATTACGGCGGCCAGTCCGCCTCTGCTGGAGCAGGCTCGTTCCGCCAAGGCTGCCGGCGCAGACCTGCTGGAGTTGCGGGCGGATCTCATCGAAGATCTGCCGGCCCTCGAGCAGTTCCTCGCCCAGCCCAGGGAACTGCCGGTCATCCTGACTCTCCGATCGGTCGATGAAGGCGGCAAATGCTGCGCGAGTGACGCCGAACGTGCGGCGCTGTTCGAGCGACTGGCGGCCCTCGCCCCGGACTACGTGGACGTTGAGTTTGCCGCATGGCGGCGCTCGCCTGAGCTGCAGGCCGTCGTCCGCGGCATGTCGCGCCTCCCGCGCCGCGGCGATTCGCCCGAAACGCGCAATGCTCCGCCCCCGCGCCTCATTCTGTCACAACATGACCCGCACGGCACGCCCGCGGCCCTCGGCCAAGCGCTGCAGCCCCTGCTGGCTTCACCGGCCGACGTGGTCAAGGCGATCTTCACCGCGCACGACGCGCTGGATGCATGTCGCGTGTTGGCACAGCTTCAACAATGCTCGCACGCTCGAAAGTTGATCATGCTGGCAACTGAGCCGGCCGGGCTGATCACCCGTATTCTGGCCCGCAAATTCAACGCCTTCGCTATCTTCGCCGCCCTCGATTCGACCCGCCGCTCCGCGCCCGGCCAGCCCACGCTGCGTGAACTGATCGACGTCTACCGCTGGAACGAGATCGGCCCGTCGACAACGGTATTCGGCGTAGTCGGCTGGCCGGTAAGCCATTCCCGCAGCCCGGCCATTCATACCGCCGCCATGCGCACCGCGAGGATCGACGGCGTGTACGCGCCCCTGCCCGTGGCGCCTACCTATGCCGCCTTTGCCGCGTTCATGGACCACATAACGCAAAACCCGCACCTGGACGTAACCGGCCTGAGCGTCACGATCCCGCACAAGGAACACGCCGCGCGTTGGCTGACGGAGCACGCTTTTCCGTTGAGCGACGTTGCGCAGCGCGTGGGCGCGGTGAACACGCTCACACGTACGGGACCGGCCAACTGGAGTGGTGACAACACCGATTGCGCGGGCTTTCTGGCAGCCCTCGCCCTGGTCCCCGAAAGCGGCCGGGAAAGAACCGCGGCGATCTTGGGGGCCGGTGGGGCGGCCCGGGCCGCCGTCTGCGCCCTGCTCTTGCGCGGCTACAACGTCACCGTCTTCAACCGCACCGAGGCCCGTGCCGCCGCACTGGCAAATGAGCTGGGCTGCAGCGCACAGCCCTGGGCAAAACGCCTACACACTCCTGTAGAAGTGATCGTGAACTGCACCGCCATCGGCATGGCGCCGGCCGAGAACGAATCGCCGCTGCCGGCCGCCGCCTTGCGTTCCAAGCCGCCCGCGACTGTCATCGACGCCGTCTATAACCCCGCGGAAACGCGCCTTTTGCGCGAAGCGCGCCAGCACGGCTGCCACATTGTCAGCGGCACGGAAGTATTTCTCGCCCAAGCGGCCGCACAATTTGAAGCCTGGCACAAAACGGCCGCCCCGCTGGACGTCATGCGCCAGATAATGAGCGGGAAGACTGTGCCCGCGTAAATTGTGGACAGTGCAACGGAACAGTCTGGGATGAGCTAACCACCGTGCGCGTGTAACGTAACCAGTGTGTGCGCCGGAGACTGCGCCCGGACAAGGCGCAGCCCCAATCACCCCCCGCCCACACTTCAGGCCGACTCTTTGCGCAGCCGCCCTGGCGCCAGCAAATCCAACTCGCCGCGGACCACCTGCGGCGTCACTTTGTAGGTCCCGCCCGGTTTGAGGTCGGCCAGGTCGAACATGTAGTCCAGCATGAAGCGTTCGAGGACCGAGCGCAACGCTCGCGCGCCCGTATCGCGCTCCATAGCCTGCGCCGCGATTTCCTCCAGCGCCTCGTCCGTAAACTGCAGGACGGCATTGTCCATTTCGAAGAGCTTCTGGTATTGCTTGACCAGCGCGTTGCGCGGCTCAGTCAGAATTTGCACCAGCGCGCTCTTGTCCAGCGGCTCCAGTGTACACGTGACCGGCAGGCGCCCGACGAATTCGGGAATCATACCGAACTCGATCAGGTCATCCGGCGTGACTTGCTCCAGGATGCGCCCCAGGTCACGCTGTTCGTCCGCCTGCCCCTGCAGACTCGAAAAACCGATCGTCTTGCGGCCGAGCCGCTTGCGGATAATTTTGTCCAGGCCGACGAACGTGCCGCCGCAAATGAACAGCACGTTGGTCGTATCCATCTGGATGTACTGCTGCTCGGGGTGTTTCCGCCCGCCCTGCGGCGGGATGTTGCTGATAGTGCCTTCCAGCATTTTCAGCAGCGCTTGCTGGACGCCCTCGCCCGAAACGTCGCGCGTGATCGAAACGTTGTTCCACGTCTTGCCGATCTTGTCGATCTCGTCGATGTAGATGATGCCGCGCTGCGCCGCTTCCAGATCGTAATCCGCGTTCTGCAGCAGCTTCAGCAGCACGTTCTCGACGTCTTCGCCGACGTACCCGGCTTCGGTGAGCGTCGTGGCGTCGCCGATCGCAAACGGCACGTTCAGCACGCGCGCCAGCGTGCGCGCCAAGAGCGTCTTGCCGGAACCCGTCGGACCGATCAGCAGAATATTGCTCTTCTCGATCTCAACGTCATCCGGGTCCATCGTCTCGGCGTGCGCCAGCCGCTTGTAGTGGTTGTGCACGGCCACGGACAGCGTGCGCTTGGCCATAGCCTGCCCAATCACATACTGGTTCAAGTACTCGTAAATCTCGCGCGGTTTGGGAATCGACTTCAGCGGGGCGCGCGAGCGGCCCGCCCGGCGACGCTCTTCGCGAACCAGGTTGTAGCACAGCTCAATGCACGACCCGCAGATGAAAACGTCGTTCGCGCCTTCCACCATCGGCGCGGCGTCGCGGTGGCTCTTGCCGCAAAAGCTGCACATGTTTCCGCGCCGCCCACGCGAACCACCAGTAGTACCCCTGGTACCGCTCATTGATCATCCTATCTGTGCAAAACCGGGCCCTTTCCCGGCCTGCACCTTCAAGGTACCCGGAACATGAGTTTATTTTAACCGCTGCCCCCGCCTGTTCAAATGAATCGCGGCTCTCCGCGATCCGCGTACGCCCGAAAATGTCCTAGCTGCTAAGCCGCTTATCGCTGGTGCGCGCTGCCGCACGGCCAAGCAACTGACCCCGCAACGCCTGGAATTCCTGCTCACTGATCTCGTGACGGGCCCGCATTTCCCGCAACTCCTGAAGCGTAAACGGCTCCCGCTGATCATCCTGGCGGGACCACCGCCGCACTTTCAGAGCCACGCACGCCCCACCGATCCCCGCCACTGCCACCACCGTGACCAGTAGCGATACTACCAGTACATCCGTCATACATTTGCCGGCAAGTCCAGGTACAACGCGCTGGCCGAACCTAACTCTTGAGCAGGTCGCGACTTACGGCCCCAGACCTTCCTCTTCCACGAACCCAGCGATCTGTTGATGAACTAGCGGCGTGTTATACACCACGATGACGCCATTGAACGGGTTGATCGTTCCCTTGCCGCCGTTGTCCTCCCAGGAGTCAGGGGATATCGTCGTCTTAATAATCCTCAATATCTTCTGCATCTCCGGCCCTTCATCGCCGGTCATTCCTGCAGTACCCTTAATACCACTCGTCCCGCTGCCGCCAAAGATGGTGGACCCGCTACCACCACCGCTACCGCCGCTGCCGACCTGGCTCAGGGCCTGACTAACGTCCATCTGCGGCGCCTCAAAATGCGCCGTCCCCATCAGCAGGTCCCGCAAATCGTACGTTTTCGAAACC
>JAGPEO010000266.1 GCA_018056925.1 Phycisphaerae bacterium | reverse complement strand
CTCCCCACCCAGGTCCTTCTGGGTCGAGATCACGATGCTCTTTCCCACCGCACGGTAGGCCAGCAGCAATTCGCCGCCCCCCGCCTGCTGCATCAGGTCCCGCAACACTTGCGACAGCCGCGCGTTCTTCAGCTTCAGCGTGATATTCTGCTTCTCCGGCTCAACGCCGGCATCCTCGAGAATCTTCCAGCGCACTTCAAGGTTGACATTCGCCGCCACCGCCTGCAGGAATTCGATCGCTTCGTACAGGCTGCCGTCCTGCATCGTAAAGTCCGGAATCGTCTGATTGAGCACCTCCAACGTGCTCGGTTCTCGTTGCGGAATGCCGGAAGCCGGCAACTGCGCCGTTGCCACGCCAGCTAGCAGCAACGCCGTTACAACCAGTGTCAGCCGAGCCAACATACGAAGCTCTCCTTTCCTGCGACAGCCTAGCGCGCAGCCTAAAACCTGCCGCCATCGACCACTGCCACATTCTACCGCTATTCGCATATGTCCGGCCTGTGGAATCCGTCAGATTTTGCGCACCATCCTAAAATCGCCGCCCAGGGGCCGGACATTACCGCTAATAAGCGCAACTCCATTAGTGACAAACAGTTACGAAACTTTCCGCCATCCTGCTCGCAGACGCCTCACCTACGGTCCGTCATGCGGCATCGGGTCCACAGGCGCCGGAACGCTCCGGGACGGCTCCAACTCGGTCGGCTCCGCTTCCGCCCGCTGTTGGCGGGTCGGCAGCCTGTCCAAACGCGCCTTTAGCTGCATATATAGCTGATTAAGCTGGCTGTCCAGCCGTTTTTGCAGTTCCGTCACGCCGCTTTGCGATTTCTCGTCCTTCCGCGCCGCCGCCCGCTTGGCAGCCGCCTCAATGTGCTGCCCGTAGCGCCCGCGTTGGGCGTTCGCGCGGGCCGTCACGTCGCGGTAAATGCGCCAGGCACGCTCCTGCTGCGCCGCGTTCAGCTTGTACTTCGCGATGAACCGCCTCACATACCCCGCCCACGCATCTTCACCGCCCGGCTGTGACGTCGCCGGAACTGGGCCGCGATCAGCCTCGACCGCTTCCGGTTCCGCCGGCTGCCGGCCTCCCCGCTCCGGTCGTCCTGCCGCGCCGCCCTCGTCCGCCAGGCTCGGCACCAGCCCCGCGCCCGTCTGAATCGGGTCTTCTTCCAGCCCCCAATCCAGCGGATCCCAGTCCCCCTCGGCCCACCGCTGACTCTGCACGTACAGGTCGTCCATGCGCCGGTTCGCCGCCTCCACATCGTTCAGCAGAGCCTCGGCTTGCTCCGGGCGCAGATAGCTTGCAAATTCCTGCGCCGCCGCGTTGATCCGCTCGCGGGAATCCAGGAAAACCGGCTCAGCCAACCGCGCCCACCGCGCCACCTGCTCGGGCGTGAACGGCTCGCCCGCCGCCCGCGTCTGAATCGCCTCGACCGCGTACTGCATGATCCGCCCCGAATGCCGCACGAACAGATCGTTCGATTCCTGGATCATCGTGTCGCGCATGATTCGCTGCTGCTCGTCATCCAGCGCATAACGCTCTGCCATCAGCCGCGCCGCAATGTCGAACCGCTCGTCCGGCCGCCAGGGCGGAACCTGGTTGACCTGGCGCATCATCTCCATCGCGAAGCGATCGGGCTCCGATGTCCACCCGTTCCGCTCGTACGTCTTTTCCAGGGCATCAGTGATGTACGCGCTGTGTGTGTCCCAGTCGCTCAGGCTCCCCATTGCCCGGAACAGCCGCCTTACGTGGTTCTGGATGCGCCATTCCGAGCGATCCTCCCCCTGTTCCGGCGGCTGCCCGGCGGCGGCCATCACCGCCATTCCCACCGCCCAGATCGTCAACATCCGCTTCATACACGCTCCCGGGCAGACAGAAACCGCGGCCCGTAGTACGATTGTTGCCGCTGGCGTACTGCGATTCAATGGGCGCTTTCCGCCGCTAGTATCGTCTTCGGATCGCGCTCATCTGATATCGGGCCGAGCTGTAAACGTAGCGGAGGTTCACTGTGCCGCACATAAAAGCCTTGATCCTGCGTGCCGCGGGCATCAACTGTGATCTTGAGGCCCAACACGCGTGGGAGCTGGCCGGCGCCCAGGCAGAACGGGTGCACGTTCGCCGCCTCATCGAACGCCCCCAAATACTC
Source organism: Phycisphaerae bacterium (assembly GCA_018056925.1). Taxonomy (GTDB): domain Bacteria; phylum Planctomycetota; class Phycisphaerae; order UBA1845; family Fen-1342; genus JAAYXS01. The sequence goes on along the minus strand of JAGPEO010000266.1, from coordinate 3,402 downwards.
GCCGAATACCAGATCCTGATGATCCCGGGCGGCTTCAGCTACGGCGACGACATCGCCGCCGGCCGCATCCTGGCCGCTCAGCTCAAGCGCCATCTGATCGAACCAATACGCGATTTCGTGGCCTCCGGTCGCCTGGTTCTGGGCGTGTGCAACGGCTTCCAGGTGCTCGTAAACGCCGGCCTCCTGCCCTTTCCAGACGACGGCGTACCGGCGGGCGCCGCGTGCGAGCGCGCCGCGGCGTTTGAAGCGGCCTCGACGCACCGCGCGTATTCAATCTCCGACCACTCGGCCCCTGCCGACGACCTCGCCCGGCTGAGTGGCCTGCGGACCTGCACAATTTCCTACAACGAGCCGCCCGGTTTCCAGGACCGCTGGGTGAACCTGCGGGCCACGACGCGCTTCTGCGCCTTCCTCGATCCAGGCCGCGAATACGAAATGCCGATCGCCCATGGCGAAGGCCGGGTCCTCTTCGCCGACGAGCAAACCCTGCAGCGCGTCCTCTCCGGCGGCCTGAACGCCCTCACCTATGTCGCCCCGCCCCCGCATGCAGGCGTGACCCCAGGCGCGCCGGCCAACCCGAACGGCAGCGTCGCTGACATCGCCGGCCTATGCGACCCGACCGGCCGGATTCTGGGTCTGATGCCTCATCCGGAGCGCTTCGTCCACTGGACGCAGCACCCCTGCTGGACCGCGGACCGCGAGCGACTGGCCGACCGCTGCGGCGCGGAGGGCGATGGTTTGGCTCTGTTTCGGCGAGCGGTGGCGTATCTCGCGCTCAGCGCCGGAAAGAACCGCTGAAACCCGCGGCGCAGACGCCCCCTCACTGCTTCCTCGACATCGCCGCATGCCATACCTATGCTCATTGAATCAGGAGTCATAAATGAGCAATGCCGACGACACCCGCCGTGCAATAGCCGAAAGCCTCAAAAAAGTTATCGACCCGGCGACCGGGCGCGACGCCGTCGCCAGCGGTTTCGCGCGCATCGCCTACTGCGAAGGCGTGGCCAAGATCACTTACGAGCTGCAGCCGCAGGCCGTCGGCCAGGACCGCCAGGCCGCGCTTCGTGAGCAAACCGAGGCGGTGGTTGGGAGCGTGCCGGGCGTTCAGCGCGTGAACGTGGAATTTCGCATCGTCGAGCGCCGCGCTACCGACGTCATACCGGGCGTAAAACACGTAATCGCCGTCGGGGCCGGCAAAGGCGGCGTCGGCAAGAGCACGGTTTCGGTGATACTCGCGGTCGGCCTCCAGCGCCACGGCCTGAAGGTGGGATTGCTCGATGCCGACGTTTACGGTCCGTCGCTTCCGAAACTGACCGGAACCGAAGCGGCCGAACCGGAGATCGACGAAGCCGGCCGCGTCGTGCCGCCGGAGTTCGGCGGCATCAAGATGATCAGCATGGGGCACCTGGTTTCGCCGGATCAGGCCGTGATCTGGCGCGGCCCGATGGCCCAAAAATACGTCAAGGAGTTTCTTGATCGCGGCGCGTGGGGCGAGTTGGACTATCTGCTCGTCGACCTGCCGCCGGGCACGGGCGACATTCCGCTGACACTGGCGCAAAGCATTCCCCTTACCGGCGCCGTAGTAGTCTGCACCCCGCAGGACGTGGCAGTGCTGGACGTGCTGAAGGCGGTCCGCATGTACCAGAAGCTCGGCGTCGAGCCGCTCGGCATGGTCGAGAATATGAGCTATTACGTCTGCCCGCACTGTGCGGCCCGCGACTATCCCTTCGGCCAGGGCGGCGCCGAGCGCGCCGCAGCCGAGATTGGCGTTCCGTTCCTGGGCGGCATTCCGCTGAATATCGCGATCCGCGAGTTCGGCGACGCCGGCCGGCCGTTCGCGCATTTCACCGACGCCGGCCAGGAGGTCGTGCGGGCATTGGAACAGGTCGTCACCAACTTGGTCGAACGCGTCAGCAACCTGCGCCGCGCCCGAACCCCCCTGCCGCAACTCAAGGTCCAAAGCTGACTTGTCGCAATTCGGCCGCCATCGGCCGGCGGCGCGGCTAGACTAATAGCGGATAGACATACTGGAGCCGCGCGACCGGACGGTTTTCACTCGCGGCGGTTCTCACTTGTGCACTGCCGTCTCGCCAACGGCTGATTGTCTTGGTACTGCCGTTCGCTGCCGGCCGACGCTCGTGACTCCGCTGTCCACTCGCGACTCCGCCGTCTCGGCCTGATCGACATTTGCGGCGCCTTTGTCGGCGTGGCTGACACTTGTACCGCTGTCTCGGCCGTGGCGGCTCGCCTTTGCACTGCGGTTTGGAGCATCGGGTCATGCCTCGACCAGACTTCAAGCACCGCGACGCAGTTTACCAGACTCTGTGTGCCCAGATTGTGCGCGAAGCGACCGACTTGCAGAGTCTGGCCGCCTCCGCCGCCCGCGCCCTGGGGCACCCGGACGTGTCCAGTGACCCGATGCTGGGCGCGGTGCTGCGCGGCTTCATTGCGGAACGCGAGGCCTATCTGCGCCAGGCCAGTCTCCTGGCGCACCCCGAGCAGGCCCAGGACAAGTCGCAGCTCAAAAAGCCCTTCGAACAGCTCGGCAGCACGGAATTCCCGACCAAGGCGCGGGTGCTCAAGGCGCTGCTCAGCTCGCGGCATGAATTCGAGGTCTCGCTGGCCGAGTACAACGAGGCCGACGCGCGCCGCGCCCTACAAAATATAGAGGACCTGGGACGCCGCTTCCCGGTGCACGTCGAGGCCGCGGTGGTCCGGGACTGCCGGCAGAAGTTCGAGGCGTTCGTAGCGCGCTGTGAGCGGTACCGCCAGCAGGTCGAACAGGTGGCCGCCCAGGCGGTCGAGGCGGCCAGGCGCGGCGAGCCGAAGACCGCGGACTGGCTACTGCGGCGCCTGCGGGCCATTCACGCCCTGACGCCGGTGCTGCTGTCGGCCGAGCGCTTCGAGGCGATTGCCCAGCAGATTCAGCGCGTGAGCCAGAAGCACGCCCAGCGCGAGGCCCGCGCCGCGCTGATCGCACGCGAGCGGGCCGTGGCCGACCGCATCAAGCGCGCCGGGGCCGCCATCTACCGCTTTCATAGGGCCAGCGCCGAGTGGCCGCCGGAAAGCGAGGAATACCAGCGGGCCGAAGCGGCCTACAACGCCGCAGTCGAAGAAGTGCGAAGTCTGGACACCGACTGGCTGACGGGGTTATTGCTGGACTTGGAGACTTACCTGGACGACCTGCACGACCCCGAAGGCCGCACCGAAATGCAACTGGACCGCTTCATCGGAACAGTCCGCGTAGCCCTAAGACAACTCCGCCAAGAAATCCGCGCAATAACGGCCGCACGCGAAGCCCCCTAGCCCCGGAGCCAAGCCGAACGTCAGCGCGAAGCCCCCTAGCCCCGAGCCCACCCCTCTCCCTTCTCACCCTTCTCACCCTTCCGACCCTTCCCACCC
>JAGPEO010000265.1 GCA_018056925.1 Phycisphaerae bacterium | reverse complement strand
CCCGCGGCATTGCGCAATACTTTGCGGACACTACCTCGCCCGGCCTGTTCCTCGACATCGGCGGTCACGATGAGTACCCCGTTCCGACGGCCACGCAGCCTGCTGAGATGGCCGAGCGGACCGATGTTGCCGCAAGCGCAAGGACCGGCAACGACCGCCATTGGCTCGATCCACCCGATTCGCCGAACTGGGCCGACCGCAATTTCAGCGTCGGCGTGGATCGGGCAGAGGGGCAAGTGGATTTCAGGCCGCGCCCGGTGAAGCCGCCGAGCAACCCCCGATCGCGGCCATAGGATGCTTGGCGCGCCCCAGGCGGCGCGCCGGCGGCGGCCGGCTATCGATCCCAATGCGAGAGGTCTCGTCCCAGGTAAGTGGCCAGGGCGCGATTGGGCGCCCGGAAGCGCTCGAGCAGTCTCTGCCGGGTCTGAGCGGACATTGGCGGTGGGGCAAGCGCAGCGCGTACGGCCTGGCCGAAGCGCGAACGCTCCAGGATTGTGTAGGCCCAATCGCGCCAGGAACGCGGGATGAACTGTGCCGCGGTCGCAACACCCGGAAGGGCGCGTAGCGTCCGCGTGAGCCGCAGTCGCGTTTGCCACTGCAAATGCTCGTCGCCGGCGTTGGCTCGAATGGGCCGATCCGTCGCGGCCGCCGCGCCTGAGTCCACACCGATGTGCGCGTAGATGCGGCGCAAAAGCGCGGCGGGGTCGGCCTTCAGATCATCGAACAGCACCGTCAGCAAGGCCTCGGGGGGGAAGTAAGCTTGGTACTCCTCGATAGTGCGGATGTACTCGCTGGCCCGAACGGCCCGCGGGTTTGCGTCGAGAAAGTCGTCGAACGATTTGAACCAGGCGTAGTTTCGCCCGAGCGCACGGGCGGTTTTGATCTGTTCGCAAAAGTCTGAGTACGCGCGTTCAACCGGATGCCGCACAATGTAGATCAGCCGCGCTTGCGGGACGAGTTCGGCGATCCGCCGCGCGCACGGTGGATCCTGCTCGATGGAATACATGGGCGCCACTTCGCCGCAAAGCTGGTCCGCACCGGCATGCGCAAAATGCGCGCGGTACCAGGCCAAACCGCGGTGAGCCTGGTCGCCGAAGAAGTTGAGCTCCTTTTTGCCGCGCGGCAGACAAATCTGTGGGTGCTGGCGCATGTACTGGTCAAGCGTGGTGGTGCCGCACTTGCGCGCCCCTATGACAAAGAACGACGGCAGCGGCCCGGCCGAAGCATCGCTTGCGAGCGGCGAGTTCAAGACAGCGGAAGCTTTCAACCGTTTCCTCCGTGTCGCACCGCCCCGCCGATTAATCGGCTGGATAGCACGGCGGCCGGATCAGCCCCACCAGTGCCGCTTCTTGCCCGCGCTGGGACCGTCCGTGGAGACCTGGCGCTCTTGCGAGATGCGCTCCAGGAGCTTCTCGTCCGATACGCGGCCGCCTGTCAGCCGGCGCAGGACTTTCAACTTTTGGCGTGTATCTTCGTCCAAGTCTTCGGCCGCGGGCGCACCGTCGCCTTCCGGAGCCGAGTCGCGTCCTTCGTGCTCCGCCTCCGCCGGCTGCTCCTCGGCCTGCTCCGGTTGGGTCTCCTCTTCCACGCCCGGTTCTGGGACCGCCTCTGCTACGGCATCATCGGATTCTGGCAGAGCGGTAGCGTCGTCCGATGCTTCCAAGACCTGCGACACGAGGTCCGGCTCCGCTTCGTCCACGACGGGAGGCTCCTGAAGATCCGGGGCCGGTTCCTCCGATGCCGCCGGCGCCGGATTCTCGCCTGAGAGGGTTGACTCAGATTGCGCTTGGATCAGCTCGCTCGGGACAGCCGTGCCGAACGCCTGCATCAGCCCGGCCAGGGTAGCTTGGAACTTGCGCACCGCCTCCTCGCGGGCCGCGAGCCTGGCCTCTGCGGCCTCCAGTTCCGCGCCGCGCGCTTCCAGAGCCGATTGCATTTGCTCCAGTTCTTGTTGCCAGGCGCGGATTTCGCCCCCGCCCGCTTCCAGTTCTTGCTTGGCATCGGCCAGTTCTTTGCTCTGGCGTTCCAGATCTGCTTCGCGCGCCGCGGCGCTTGCCTCGCGATCCGTCAGGCCGGCTTCGCGATCCGAAAGCCGCGTTTCGCGTTGGTTCAATTCTTCCAACCGGAGCTGCAGGGCGGCTTGAAAGGCGGCCAATCTCTCGGCCAACACGCCCCAACCCTCGGTAATCGACGAAATGCCCGCGGCCACCTCGTCCATCTGCCGGGCGAGGTCCGGGCTGTCGTTCTCGGCGGCCTGGTCCCGTCGGGCATCCATTGATTAGCCTTTCCGCAGGCGCCGTCCGGCTATCGGAGCGCGCGTGGCCGCTGGCCCACGCGCAACTTGCCCGCCTGGCCGGCCAAACCGGGCGCGCTTCAGAGCGCGCGTTCGCCGCCGAAGCCGCAACAACGCGTCAATCCCTTACTGAATCGAGGCAATCGGAGAAGAACTTGATTCCCAAAGGGCGCGCGACGCTTCCAAGCCGCGCTGCCGATAATCCCGCCGGTCCCGAACCAGCCAGCCCCGCACGATCGAACCCGATTATGAGACCGTCGGCAGTGTGCACGGGTTGCGCTCGGCGACTCGATTGCCGCCCAGCACTACAGCTCACGGGGCCCAAGCGTCGCAATGCAGAGCTGGTCACGTGGCAGCCGCCGCGCGTAAGTCAACATGTCGTCACGCGTCACGGCCCGCAGGGTTTCCAGCTTGGCGGCCAGCCCGACCGGCCGGCCGAAATGGAAAAGATCATCACTGAGACCCGCGGCGCGGGAACGGGTGAGGTCGTCCTCGGTCTGGAAATGCGCGATCAGGCCGGTGCGCGCCCGTTCTACTTCAGCTTCCGTGAGGTCTTCCGCGATGCGCCCCAGTTCCTCCAGCAGCTTGTCGAACGTCTTGTGCGCCCGCTCCGGGGTGGTGCTGGCCCCGAGGTGAATTATGCCTTTGCCGCGCAATTGCTCGTGCCACGCCCCCACCCAATACACCAGCCCGAGCTTCTCGCGCACTTCGGTGAACAACCGTCCGCTCATCCCGCCCGCCAGCACGCGCAACAACATCTGCTCGACCGGGAATTGCGGATCGGTTTTCGGCACTCCCCGCAGCGTAATCGCCACGTATTCCTGCTCCAGCTCCTTATGCTGGTGCTCGCGCGCCGGCCGGAATTCGAACGCCGCCGGCTCACGCCCCTCCCGCCGCGGGCTGGCCAGCTCCGCGAAGGCCGCGTCCACGTGACGCGCCAGACTTTCCGCATCAATCGGACCAGCCGCCGCCACTTGTATCCGCCCGCCGTGATAGTGACGCTGCCAGTGCTCACGCATCTTCTCCGGCGTGATACGCGGCAGCGTATGTGGCTCGCCCCCAGGATAACGGCCCAGCACCGGCCCCAGCGTGAGCCGGTTAATCAGCACATTGATCAACTCATCCGGCTCGTCCTCCATCTGCCGCAATTCCTGGCGCGCCAGTTCCACCGCCACCTCGCACGCCTCATCCGGAAATGTCGGTCGGCAGAGCATCTCCGCGACCAGCCCCACCGCTTCAACCACGAATTCCGGCAGACACAGCACGCGCACGATCGTGCTCTGCCGCCCGCTCAGGCTTGCCCACGACGCCCCCAGTGCGTCGAACGCGTCCGCCAGGCTACGTCCGGTGAAACGCTTCGTTCCCTTCGACAGCGTCCGCTCAACCAGCCCGTTGATGCCCGTCAGCTCCAGCGGCTCGTCGGCTACGCCCACCAGAACCCGGAACACCAACGCCGCCGTGTTGCGCCCCGGCAGAACGTCGGCCGCGAATTCAATCCCGCAATCCAAGTCGGCGCGGACGATCTCGCCCGCCCGCGGCGCCGTCAATCGCGTCATCATTGCTCCACCGGCTCGCCCAATAGCGGCGTCAGCTCGGCCAGTTTCGCCTCCAGCAGCCGCTGATTGACGGCCTCCATATTCAGCCGCAACAGCGGCTCGGTATTCGACGGCCGCACGTTGAACCACCACTCCGGGTACTGGACGGTAATGCCGTCGAGGTAATCGATCGTCCCCTTGGCATATGTGTCCGCCAGGCGGCGAATGGTCCCCTCCTGGTCCTCGTTCTCGAAGTTCCGCTCACCGCTGCTGGCATAGACATCCAACGGTTTGATCAGGCCCGCCAACGACTCGCCGCTGCGCGAAAGCACATTCAGCACCGCGATAAAAGCCATCAGCCCCGAGTCAGCGTTGAAAAAGTCCTGAAAGTAAAAGTGCCCGCTGACCTCCCCACCGAACACGCCCTTGTGATCGGCCAACGCGCGCTTCATGTACACGTGCCCCACCCGCTCGCGCCGCGCCACGCCCCCCAGCTTGCTCACGTGCTCGCCCACGATCCGGCTGCAACGAACGTCGTGGATGATGGCCGCCCCGGGCTTCTGCCGCAGGTACTCCCCCGCCAGCAGTGCGGTGAGCAGGTCGCAGCGGACGATCCCGGCGTGTTCGTCGACGAAGATGCAGCGGTCCGCGTCGCCGTCGAGGCACGCTCCGAAGTCCGCCCCGTGCTCGCGCACCGCCGTCCGCAACTCCTCGAGGTTCGCGGCCACCAGCGGGTTCGGCGGGTGGGCGAATTCGCCCTTGTGCTCGAAATTTAGCGGGATGATGTGCAGGTTCGGCGTGCCGTCGAAAACAATAGGGAACCAGCGGCCGGCCATGCCGTTCGACGCGTCAACCACGACCTTCAACGGCCGCGCCAGCGGCTGCAGGAACTTCAACAAATACTCGCGATATTCGCGCGCTAGCTCCAATCGCTGCACCTTCGCCGTTACCGGCGCCTCGTAGCGCGAAATGGCCGCCGCGATCCGTTGAATCTCCTGCAGTCCCGTCTCAGCCCCGATAGGCTTGCCCTTTTGCCCCAAAATCTTGAAACCGTTGTAGTTGGCCGCGTTGTGGCTGGCGGTCGTTTGCACCCCGCCGCAACAAGGCAGAACGTTCGTCGCGAAAGTAACCTGCGGCGTGTCGACCAGCCCGATGTCAATGACGTTGGTGCCGACCGCCAGCACGCCGTCCGCCAGCGCCTTGGCCAACGCCGGGCTGGAGCGGCGCATGTCGCGGCCGAGGATGAGCGAGTCCATTTTGGGGTCACTGCGGTCGAAGCCGGAGAGCGCGGTGCGGAGAAATTGGGCCGTGGCGTTGCCGATGCGCCAGGCGACGTCCTCGTTGAGCGGGTCGGGCACCGTCGCCCGCACGTCGTACGCCTTGAAGACCTTTTCCATAACGCCCGCTCGCCGCGGCTCGCGCGAGGGCCCCTGCCCGCCCGCCCCGCCGGCCAGCGTCCCGAGCAACGGGCCGGCTCTTTCCTCATTGAACTCGCAGTTCGAGCACTTGCGGAAATTCGCCCGCTGCCGGCCGAAGCAGATGGCGTCTGAGATCGGGACCTTCTCCTCGCCCGGGCAATGGCGGGCGTACTGGTCAGGCATCTGAAGCACGTAAACAACTCCCGGTGCGACCCGCGGGGCAGCTCCACGCCGACAACCCGCAGGCATTTCCAGCACGCAGCCCGCGGACGAAATCGCGCCGCCGGCCGCGCGGGCAACCGACA
>JAGPEO010000264.1 GCA_018056925.1 Phycisphaerae bacterium | reverse complement strand
CAGAAGTACCCGTACGGCGGGTCGGCCCGGACCTCGCTCTACATGGCCCCGGCGTTTTGCCTGCTGGCCGGGCTCGGCCTTTCGAGGGTTCTCAATTACTTGGCGGCACTGGCCAGAATCATGTTCAGGTGGCCGCATGGCATGACGTGTCGCGTGTACGTGACCTGTGCGGCAGTCGTTCTTTTGCTCATCGCGGTAGGAGGCACCATCGGCGACGCGGTTCGGCCGTACAAGGAAGGGCCGGTGCAGCGCAGCCGCGCCGCGGTGGACTACGTCGTGGAGCAAACGCGGCCCGGGGATCGCTGGGTGGTATTCAACGCGACTGAGCGGGTTGATTACGCCCCTTGGCTGGGCGATTGGCGCGGCACCGGCGCCCAATTCGTGTTCGACGTGCTGCGCTTCCATCCTGTGCCGTTGAGCTGGGCGCCGCTGCCCGACACGGTAACGCCGGACCCGGGCGGCCGAGTGTGGTTCTTTGCTTATCGGGGGTGGAAGGTTCCGTTCCCGGAAGAGCAGCTCGAAGGCTACCTCGGCGTTCTGACGCGTCGCCTGGGGCAGCCACAAATGCAGCGGTTCTTCTTGAAGGAAAAAGAGGACCGGATCGAGGCCATCGACCTGTACCTGTTTGAGCCGCAGGGCTAGCCGGCGGGGTTCAATCCCCAACCGGGTTCCCTAGAACGAGGCCCCAAACGCGAAGTTGAACACCTGCGTGTCGTCCTGATCGTCATCGGCGATCGGGAAGCCGAAGTCGAGCACGATCGGCACCGGGCCGAAGAAGTCGACGTTTATCCGCAAGCCGACGCCCACCGCCGCCCGCCAGGTAGTGATCGTCACATTCTCCTCGACCGTGCCCATATCCAGGAACGTCACGCCGCGGAAGTTCTTGCCGTACAGCGGGAACGAATACTCCGCGCCGGTCAGGAAAATGAAGTCGCCGCCGACCTTGTTCTTCATGATGCCGGCCCGTGGCGAGATGCCGCGATAGCTGAAGCCGCGCAGCGAGCCGAACCCGCCCGCGTAGAAGCGCTCGAACACCGGCGCATCGCCTACGATCATGCCCGTGTCGGCGTGCAGCGCCAGGACGCTCTTGCGGTCAAAAATGTCGGTGCGCAGCGTCTTATACCAAGCGATGCCCGCGGTCGGCCGCCCGAAGTCGAAGTCGCCGCCCAAGGCGCCTGCCTGCTCCCAGCTCAGCGTGAAACGGTAGCCCTTGCTCGGTATGACGCGGCTGTCGGTCGTATCGCGGACAATGGTGCCCTTGACCGTCGTGAGCAGGTTATCGCCCCGGACCTCCTTGATTTGCCGCGAGGCCAGTGCGTCGACGTCGTCGACCCCGACGCCCTCAACCCGGAACGCGCCTTCCACGGCCCAGCCGGCCAGCAAGCCGCGCGGGAAACGTTTGCTTAGCGCAAACATGAAGCCGGCCCGCTCTTCGTCATATCCGTCGCGCCCGCGCTCGAACAGATAGAGCGAGGTATCGAGGCGGACCGGGCGGTCGAGCAGGTACGGCTCAGTAAAATCGATGCGGAAGCGGCTGACTTCGGTGCCCGGCTCGGCGGAGAACTTGAGCCGCTGCCCGTCCCCGCGGAAGGCCTGGCCGCGGAAGAACTGGCCCCAGGTGCGCGGCCAGTCGAACAGATCGAAGTTGCGATTCTCGACCGTCAGCGAACCGATGGCGCCGGCATCGGTGCTCACGCCGATGCCGACCAGGAAGGTGACCGTCTCGGCTTCCTGCACTTCAACCAGGGCCGGGCGCGTGCTGTCCTCGGGCGGCAGGGGGGTAATGCGGACTTGGTCGGGCTGGAACAGGCCGGTTTCGCGCAAACGCTGCTCGGCGGCCCGCGCCTCGACGGTGTTCCACAGCTCGCCGGGGTAGAACTGCAGCTCGCGGCGGACGACCTCGTCCTTGGTCCTCTGATTGCCGCGGATGATGATGCGGCCGAAATAGTACTGTTTGTTCTCGATGATTGAGACGCGCAGGATGACCAGGCCGGGCTCTTCCAGGAATTCGTGGTCGATCGCCACGCGGGCATCAACGTAGCCGACCTCGCCATACAAGTCCTGCACGCGCTTGCGGTCTTCCTCGACGGCCTCGGTGCGCAGGAGGTAACCGGGCTCAAGCTGCATGCACGAGCGGATGTGCTCGGCGGAAAAGACCGTGTTGCCTTCGACGACGATGTCCTGGATACAGTAGCGCTGCCCTTCCTCGATCACGAACACGACCGTCAGATCGGCGCGCGTGACCTCGTCGAATTCGAGCCGATAACCAGCGCGGGCATCGAGGAAGCCCTCGTCGCGATAAAAGCGCTGGATTTCGATCGCGTCGCGCTCGGCGGTTTCCGCGTCGAAGGCCCCCACGCGGAAAATCCAGAGCGCGGTTCTGGTCTGAACCTTGGAACGCAGCCGCCAGTCGGGAAACGAGCGGTTGCCTTCGAACAGAATTTGCCGCACGCGGACCTTCGGGCCTTCATTGATGCGGTAGATCAGCCGCCCTTCATATTGCAGGGCGCGCTCATCGAAGGTCACTTCGACGTAGTAGTAGCCGGCTTCGCGGTACTTGCGGAGGATTTCGTCCTGGCCGCGCCGCACTTCATACATATCGATGACGTCGCCCGCGGCGGGCGTGAGGGCGAAAAGCTGGTCGTCGGGAAAGGCCTTGTTGCCTTCCAATTCGACCGAGACGAGTTCGGGCTTTTCCTGGACGGTGAAAACTACGACGGCCTGGTTTTCTTCGACCGCGGTGGCCGCGAAGGCGTTGAGGAAGCGCCGCGTGCGCAGCAACTCGCGCACGTCCTCTTCGACTTGGGCGCGGCGGAAGGGCTGGCCTTCGCGCGTCTTGATGACGCGCCGCACGTAGGCTTCGCTGATGGTCTCCAATCCGCAAACCTCGACGCGCTTGATTACCATCCCCTCGACGGCCTCTTGCGCCCGTGCCACGGGCGTAATCAGGAAAAGCGCCCCGAGTACCAGGGCGGCCGTCAAAGCCGACCCAACGCCATGCCATTTAGAGGAGACAGCCTGCACGACCCACCACCGCAGTACGCTGTGAAAGTTTGTGTCCCGGGCCAGAATCCGGAGACCGCGCCTCGCTTGTGTGCTAATATAACAGCCGAAAGCGAGTCCGCAATGGCGGCAAAGACAATTGGGCTCTCACTCGCCGCGGCCGACAAGCTTGGCTGGAACTCTAAATGCGACGACCGGCGATCGGCATAACGTGCAGCTTTCAGCAGACTGACCCGCCTAACCCGCGCCTGCAAACGCGGCTCAATGCAGCTTACTCGGACGCGGTCTTCGCCGCCGGTGGGCTGCCGCGGCCGATCGCGCTGCCGGCAGAACCTGAGCCGTCCTTGCTGGACGACTTGCTTAGCGGACTTGACGGCGTGATCTTCAGCGGCGGCCTGGATTTGGATCCGCAGCGTTACGGGCAGACGCGGCATCCCAAGGCCGAGCTGATGCACGAACGGCGCGACCGTTTTGAGTTGGCGCTTTTTCGGCGCGCCGACGAGCTGCGTCTGCCGATTCTGGCGATCTGCCTGGGTTACCAGGTGGCGCACGTGGCCCGCGGCGGACGGCTGATTCAGCACCTCGACGATGTGCCGCGCACGCCCGCCATCGCGCACCATCTGCCGCACGGACAGGCCTTTCATGAAGTCACGCTGGCGCCCGGCTCACGCCTGGCGCAGCTTATTGGCACCACGCGGCTGGAAGTGAATAGCAGGCATCATCAGGCCGTAGACCCCGATTATCCCGGCCGCGGGTTGCGCCCCGTGGCGTTTGCGCCGGACGGTGTGCTGGAGGGCGCCGAGGACTGTGAGAACCAGTACTTGCTGGCCGTGCAGTGGCATCCTGAGGACCTGATTGACCGGCGCGAACATCTGTGTTTGTTTGCGGACCTTGTAGAGCGCGCCGCTGAGAAGCGTTCAAGCTAAAAACCGCGTTACCGCTCAATTTGTATTGAATCCGCCCCGGTGATTAGTTAAGATCACCGTCGTACGTTCGGGCCACCAGGGAGGGTTCCGACTCAACCCGGACCGTTGAACCGGCACGGCTTGAAAACCGTGCGAGGCGCAATCGGCGCGCATTCCGCCGCGGAGCGGAATGTGCGGCCGTATGCGCGCAGAGTGAAGGTTAGCTTGAGGAGGCGTTAGATGCGTTCGTTTTGTTCAGCACTGTTGTTTGTGAGCTGTTTGGGCCTGCCGCTCGCGACAGGCGACGTGATCGTGAATTACACACATGATGCCGGAGGGGCGAACCCGTCGCCTTTGAACGGGCTCGCGGCGCAGGCCCTGTTCGACATTGATGGCAAACATCTGTCCATCCTGCTGAAAAACACCAGCACCGGCGTACCGGCCGGGTTCGATGCCGCATCCTCGCTGCTGGTCTCGCTGGGCATGAATCTACCGGGGGCGGATATTCTCAGCGGCGATGCGGCAATCATAGGGCCGGACGCCACGGGCCTCGGGGCGTGGTCCGATCGCGCCGCCGGCGCCAGCGTCGGCGACGAGTGGATTTGGACGAACGATTTCGGCGGCGACCTGATGGAAGGCTGGCGGCACGTCCTGAGCACCAGCGCAGGTCAGGGCGGCGGGACAGTGACGCGCTTTGATGGCAACAGCGGCACGGTGAATGGCCCGTTCGGGGGCATCGCGGCCGCTCCACCGATCCTCACAATTCCGCCCAGTAGAGCTGCGGTCAGCAACGCGATTCTGTTCGAGTTGACGCTCACGCGTCCGCTAAGCGCGGCAGAGCTCGAGCAGGTAGCTCTAGGCAGCATCGTGGAGTTCGGCTCGGACCAGCGCTACCTGACGCCCACGCCTGAGCCGAGCGCGCTGGCGCTGCTGGTCGTGGCGGCCTTGTTGCGGCGCCGGTGACCGGCCGAGCCGGAGCGGGCATCCAGGCGAAGTGGGAACGTGAGAACGTGGGAAGGGGGGAAGGTGCCCGCCCTGGTTCTGTGACTGCTATTAGGCGGGTTTTGACCCTCGCGCCGCCGGCGCGGCCGGAATCCAGAACTCGGTTCAGGTTCGGTGAGTCCGCCCCGCGCCGGTTGACGCCGGGCACGCGAACAATTAGCGTGCAGTGCTGGTCGCGAGGCATGAAACGCCACCAACTGATACAGACTGTCGAGCGCTACGCGCAGCTCCCACTCCGGCAATTGGCTGAACGCCTGCCGGCGGAGGCGGCTGCCCGGCCGCGCTGCCCGGTCACCCGTTACCTGCTCGGCTGCTGCTGCCTGGACCAGGGTCGCGCCGCGCTGGGTGTACGGCACCTGATGGTGGCGTATCACGCAGAACCGCGGCTTGAATCGGCCGCTTTGCTGGTTTTTGCCGGACTTAGCTGGGTTGGCCAGCGGGAAGCGGCTTTGCTGCCGGTGCTGCTGGCGACCTGGGACGAATTCCGCCGCCCGCAGTTCGACCGCACCTGGCCGGAACGTCTGCTGCTGGACGCCTTCGCCGCGCCCGAGCCGGGGCTGGGGCAGGCGCCGCTGTTGGCGCGGCGGCTATGGCGCTTGCCGCTGACGACGCTGCGCGATCAGATTCGCGAGGCGATGCCGTCGCCGGCGGCTGC
>JAGPEO010000263.1 GCA_018056925.1 Phycisphaerae bacterium | reverse complement strand
TTGTACGGAATATCCGCCGGATAGCGCGGCCACCAGCCTTTTGGGGCCCAACCCAGGTCCGCGCGTTGCAGGCCGACCAGCGCGAGCGCGTCATCGAGCGCATCAGCAGTTTGGGCGCGCCCCAGAACTGCGCAACACACGGTCACGATCGTCAAAGCACACAGGTATCTGCACATGGCTGCTCCGCTCTCCACCCCGCGGGAACGAAGCATACTGGGCGCACAGCCGCGCTGCAAAGTCCGCGGCGCTCGGCCCCGTCGGCCGTGGAGACGGCGAGGTTTATCGAGATGGAAACCCGCCCTTCAGCGACAGTCAGGCCTCAGTCCTGGGTGCAAAAGCTGAGAGCCAGCAGGCGCGCCGCGACCTGCCCGCTACAAACGGCGAGCGGGGCGCGGCGCGACCGTGAAAAGGCACCTAAGCTTTAGCCCTGCGGCCAGACCTTCTCGCCGGTGGCCGCATCGGTCAGGATGATCGCGTCGACCGGGCAGGATTGAGCAGCGGCAAGAATTTCCTCGGGCGTGTTGCCGTCGGGGTTGGTGACGGTCGCGATGGACTCGTCGTCCATCTCGAAGGTGCCCGGGGCCTCGTTGACGCACGCGCCATCGCCGACGCAGAGATTACGATCGACTTCGACTTTGTACTTCGCCATGTTTTACTCCAGTCGCCCGATAGCCCCTGCCAGGGACTCCCCAGGCAGCCGGGCGCATCATGTGGCTGATACACTTTCCGTTCCAGTCGGCGCTTAAATCAGGCCGGGCGGCCGCAGCACCGACTCGCCGGAACGCCCGGCAATGCGGAAACAGATAAATTAGCCAACTCGGAGCAGGTTTCGCAAGCCCCCCGCGCCGCGGTCATTTGCCCCGCCTTGAGCGCCGGCCGGCCGCGCCATAGCATGCCGTCGCGGCTTGAACATTCTTCCTGAAAAACCGGACATTTGAACATGAACGACCAGCGATTTCGTTACCCGATTTGGGCGCGCGGCGATCTGGACGGCTTTTTCGGCCTGATGGTCGACAACCTGGCCCAGGTGCTGCTCATCATCACCTTGTGCACGACCGTAGCGCATCTGCCGGAGTCGCTGATCTACCAGCGCATCCTGCCGGGCGTCGCCATCAGCCTGCTGGTCGGCAACATCTTCTACGGGGTCCAGGGTCACTACAGTGCCCGCAAGTACCGGAATTCGACGTGCACCGCTCTGCCTTACGGAATCAACACGCCGTCAGTGGTGGCGTACGTGCTCTTCATCATGGGACCCGTTTACGAACAGCACAAAGCGGCCCTGGGCGAAGAGGGCGCGGGCGTTCTCGCCTGGCAGGCCGGCTTGTTGGCCTGCCTGGTCAGCGGGGTCATTGAGGCCACCGGCGCCCTATATGCGGAAAAACTCCGCCGCGTCACCCCACGTGCGGCCCTGCTGGGAGTACTGGCCGCGGTCGGCATCGCGTTCATTGCGGCCGAATTCGCGTTCCGCATTTATACCGCTCCGCTGGTGGGCGTCCTGCCGCTGGCGTTTCTGCTGCTGGCGTATTTCGCGCGTTACCGCTTTCCGCTCGGAATACCGGGCGGATTCCTGGCTATCCTGTTCGGGACGCTGATCGCCTGGGCCGGCACGGCCTGGGGCTTCTACGATTTCGGCGGCGTGCGCATGTCCGGCGAAGACTTGCGGGCCTCGCTGGACCACGTCCGCTGGATACCACCGGTGTTCATTGGGAACGAGCTGTGGGATTTGCTGACGCGGCAGCCGCAACTCGTGCTCATGTTCCTGACCGTCTCGATTCCGATGGGTGTCATCAATGTGCTCGGGTCGTTGCAGAATATTGAATCGGCCGAGGCGGGGGGCGACCGCTTTCACACCGGGTTATCACTGGGTGTGAACGGCATCGGCACGCTGGCGGCCGGGCTATTCGGGTCGTGCTTTCCAACGACGATTTACATCGGTCATCCGGGCTGGAAGGCCCTGGGCGCCCGCTCAGGCTACTCCATCCTGAACGGCCTGTTCTTCACCGCGATGTTCCTGTTCGGGTTGGGACCGCTGCTGGCGGCGCTGGTGCCGATCGAGGCGGGCAGCGCCATCGTGATGTACATCGGCATCATCATCACGGCCCAGGCCTTCCAGGTCACCAAGCGCGAGCACGCCCCGGCGGTGGCCGTGGCGCTGTTTCCCGCCTTGGCGGCCATTCTGGTCATGACGCTGGCGAACTACTTCGTTACGGCCGGGGCTGCCGCCTCGCTGGCAGACCTGATGCAGAGGTGGTCCATCGATCCGGTGTTGCAGAAGTCTCTCTACCTGCCCGGGCTGCTGGCGCTGACCGGGGCGAACTCCGGCTGGATCGTGGTAACGTTGATACTGGCCGCCATTGGAGCGGCGCTGATCGACCACAAGTACAAAGCCGCGACAATTTGGGCGGCCGCCGGCGCGCTGCTGACGCTAATTGGCGCCATGCACGCCTACCGGCTGGAAGGCAACGTCATTCGCGAATTCTTCATCTGGCAAGGCCCGGCGGGCGCAACCGTGACGTACAGTGCCTTTCCGATCGCCATCGGTTACGCGCTGGCCGCGCTGTTGTTTGGATTGGCGGCCTGGCGCGAAAGCTCGCGGCACAATTCGGCGCCGTCCTGCAAGACAGAGCTGCCGGTGGCGGAAATGGCGCCGGCCGTTTCCGAGGTAAACGAAGTGCAAACTGCCGAGGTATACCAAGTGCAACCTGTGGAGGCCAGGCCGCCTGAGCCGTCGGCAAATGCCTGAACACGTGAAACAGCAGGGAGGAGTGAGCTTACATGACAGAGAGAGCTGCCACGTTGCGTGCCTCTTCGTCGTCGCCGTCGTGTTTACTGTCCGCGCACAGGCCGCTGATCCGCCGCGGCCCAGTTTGAGGCAGCCGGTCGATTATGTGCGCTGGGTGAACGAGGAGTTTTCCCGCGGCATTACTGAAAACGCGGCCAAATTCTATGAGCGGGCACTTTCCGAATTCTCAGAAGACGACAGCCTGGAAGAGCTTACTGCCGAAACCGACGCAACCAAGTAACCGGCCGAACAACGCCGGCAACTGAGTGCGTGGGTACAGAAGAACGCGACCTGCCTGGAGCACTTCGCCACGGCGGCTCGCATGGATGCGTGCTACTTTGTACTACCGGGCGAATCCGGCGCGCTGGTTTCAGTGATGCTCCCCGAACTTCGCACCACTCGCGCCATTGTTAGGCTGATGGCCGTCCGGGCACGCCTGCGACTGCTCGAAGGGAATACAGATGCAGCGACTGATGATGTGGCGGTGCTGCTCCGCGCCAGCCGCCACTTGCAGGACCAGCCCATTTTGATTCAGTACCTTGTCAGGTTAAACATCAATCGACTGGCTTATCGTGTGCTGTTGGATATGCCCCGGCTGGCCCCTCGCACGCCGGACTATGAGAAAGTACTCTCGAAGCTTCGGCTGATGTACCAGGACCCCCGCGAGCCGAGCCTGCAATTGCAGACGGAGCGTCTGAGCGCCTTGGACATGGCCCAGCGTTTCGCCAAGGACACGGATGGCGACGGCCGTCTCGATTTGTTTGTCTTGCCGAAGGATGTTTGCGGTTCCGATTCCTCCGCCGACAGCCTCCGCTTGTCCGCCCTTGACCTTCGAGGCCATGACCAAGCAGATCGACGATTATTTCGACCAGTGGCGTTCAGCCTGGACTGGCGATTTCAAGAACGCTCGCTCCGTCAGTGAACGCCTTGAAGAGGAGGCGATGCGAAATCCGCAGAGCATCGTCGGATTGGTGGGCCCGGCGTTGGCACACGTCGTCGGAGTTTACTACTCGACGCTCGCCACCCGCAACGGCACGCAAGTTGTTCTGGAACTCCATGCCTACCGCGCGACAAACGGAAAATGACCGCAGACACTGGAAGAGGGACTCTCCAAGAGCGTCGCTCGGCCGCGGTTCGATCCGTTTTCGGGCCGGCCGTTCATCTACGGTTAAAGGACGGGCAGCCGTTGTTGTACTCAGTCGGCGAGAACGGCGTCGACAACGGCGGCGAGGCGTTCCTAACAGACGGCCGGCCGGCCAGCGGCCCAACGGGCGACTTCATCCTCTGGCCCCGGTGAGCGTCGGCGACCACTGGCAAAACAACCGCGACGGGTGCCCGCGATCGTGATGGAAGGGTTCGCCGCGCCCACGCCGCGCCCCTCCAGCGGTTCCCGCTCAAGCTGAAAAAAAAGCTCCCGCAGCCGCGCACTGCCCGGCAGTGCACGCCCGCGAGAGCTTATGCCAATGGAGGCGGCGGGAATCGAACCCGCGTCCCGGAACACTTCAGCCTGAGCCTCTACGTGTGTGTTCGGTCAATTTAAATTTGAGTCCGCCGCAGATCGGCCGACAGCTCATCGGCGGACCGAGCCCGGCTTAGTGTCGCCCGTGCGTCGCCAGGCATTCCCGATTGGTGACCGGAAACCGGTCCCCAACCAAGCCGCACGAGCCAGCCTGCTAATGGCGCCGGCACCCGCTAGCAGGCGTCGCGGGGCCGACGGGTTGCCTTACTTAGGCAGCCATTCGGTAGCCATCTCTGGCATGTAAAGAGTGTGCCAGGTGTTTTACGAGGCCTCCTAGCAACCTCGACACGCCACTCAGACCTCAACCTGCCCGGTCGAGACCATTCGCCCCCATGCACTTGTCAAAGATCGCCGGCGCGCACGGCAAGTGGCTCAGCCGGTCCGGCAGCCAAACGCCGCCGGCTCCAGCCTGCAACGCGCCATGCGCCGCCACATCGGAATTATACCAGGAAACGTAGCAATTGACGTCGAGACCGCGGAACTGCCCGGCTGCCCTCGTTCGACCCGCTCCGTGATCCTCAGGCAAAGAGGACCGCGGCGCTGACCGGGCACAGCCAGCGCCGCGCGTGGGCAGAAGAACGATTTACAGGAGACTGGAAAAACTACGTCGCGTGGCAGGCGCTACGACCGGTCAGGTCGCCTGCTCATCGCCACAGCAGGTTAATCGGTGGAATTGTCGTCGGGGCTGATTGCGCCTTTGCGCAGCTCACCACTTTCGGTGAAAAAGGGGGCCAGCACCGGAGAAGAAGGCCCCCACGCCGGAGCGAAAACCCAGGCGGTGGGCTCTGCCCCTTTCAATTTGCGGGCGTCCCGCAATCTCAGGCCTGAATGGCGATGCGAACGGCGCCGGGCGGCGCTGGCGGCGGCTCGGTGGGTTGCATGGCAAGCGGCCGAACCGCGCAACACAGCCGCGCCAAGCGTCCGAGCTTGAGGGCGATGTCAGCGGGCGGCGCGCCTTGTGCGATCTGGTCCTCGAGTTCGGCGGCAGCGCGTCCGATCGGCTCGAACCCGAAACCGGGCGCCTCGCACCTGAGGTTTCGCAGGTGGTGGGTAAGGCCCGCCAAATCCCCTTGCGTGAAGCAGCTCTGCATTTGCACGGCGCGCTCCTGGATCTCGGCCACGTACTGGTCGATCAGCAGAGCCAGCTCAGGATTTCCCAGGTCCAACGTCGTCATTAGCGGCTCGGGCCGCAGGCGATTGACAAGTTCAGCGATGGCGTTGCGGTCGGCGGGTTTGGGCAGATATTCGTCGCAGCCGGCCTCGAAGCAGCGCTGGCGGTCCTCGGCGGG
>JAGPEO010000262.1 GCA_018056925.1 Phycisphaerae bacterium | reverse complement strand
CGGGCGGGCCGTCCGGCTCCATCTGCAGCAGACCCATGTCGATGCGGGTCTGAATTTTCTCGCGCCCATCCCGGCCGATAATTTTGCGAACCGAGATTTTCCCGGGCTCGTATTCCCAGCCGTCGATGATGGTTCGCAGGTCGCGTATCATGCCAGTATGCGTATCGGCTGCGGATGGGCGGGTCATAATGAGCCGCTCACAACGTGATGAGCCGGTAACAAGGTGAGCGGAGCCGGCGCGTGTGGAAAGCCGGAGCACGACAAAATCCGTCACGCGGGCCGTACAGGATTCGGAGGCCGCCACAGGCGGCGCCGATATTGGGAGATGCGAATAGTCGCGTTCCGGTATGCGGATAATCGCGGGAAGCTTTCGAGGTCGGAAACTGGAGGCGCCGCCGGGCACGGCGACACGCCCGATTACCGACCGCGCTAAAGAGACGCTTTTCAATATTCTCGGCGCCCGCCTGGGCCTGCCGGGCCAACTCCCCGATGTGGAGGTGCTAGACTTGTTTGCCGGCACCGGCGGGCTCGGCTTGGAGGCTCTGTCGCGCGGCGCGAAATCGTGCCTCTTTGTGGAACGCGACCGGCGGGCCCTCGCCGCGCTGCGCCGCAATATCGAAACTCTTCACGCACAGGCGGCTTGCCGCGTGTCGATAGAAAACGCATGGACGATGCGCGTGCCCCCTGCCGCCGGCGGCTATGGTCTGGTATTCGTCGATCCGCCCTACAAGGACGCCCTGGCCCCCCTGCCGGTGATTGATTTGCTTGAACGCCTGGCGCCGCAGCTTGCCCCAGGCGGGTTGATCGTCTTCCGGCACAGCCACCGCTCACGGTTGTCGCTGGAAGGGCTGCGCACGCTGGAGTGCGTGGATCAGCGCGAGGTCGGAACAATGCGGCTGTGGCTGTTTGCGGCGCGGGCGGCCGGGCCGGAAACGCCGCCGCCAGATTCTCCAACT
The DNA here is from genome assembly GCA_018056925.1 of Phycisphaerae bacterium. GTDB lineage: Bacteria > Planctomycetota > Phycisphaerae > UBA1845 > Fen-1342 > JAAYXS01. Next base: position 4,641 of record JAGPEO010000262.1, on the reverse strand, counting down.
TGAGGTTCGCAATGGCGAAGATCATCAACATCTGCGGAGCGCGGCCAAACTTCATGAAAATCGCGCCGCTGATGCGGGCTTACGCAAAGCATCCCAACCTGGAACCCATGCTCGTACACACCGGGCAACACTATGACGACAACATGTCGGACCTTTTCTTCCGACAACTGCAAATACCCAAGCCCGACGTGAACCTGGAAGTCGGGTCCGGAAGTCACGCCCGACAGACGGCCGAAATCATGACCCGCTTCGAGCCACTCGTGCTCGAGCATCGGCCGGAATGGGTGGTCGTCGTAGGCGACGTGAACAGCACCATCGCGTGCGGGCTGGTGGCCACCAAGCTCGGCGTGAAAGTGGCCCACGTCGAGGCCGGGCTGCGCAGCTTCGATCGCAGTATGCCGGAAGAAATCAACCGGTTGCTGACCGATGCGATTTCAGACCTGCTTTTCGTCTCCGAGCCCAGCGGCCTCGAAAATCTCCGCAAAGAGGGCGTCGACGAAGGCAAGATTCGCTTCGTCGGAAACGTGATGATCGACACCCTGCGCTTCAACCTCGAACGGGCCGCCCAGTCGACCATTTTGCAGACGTTGAAGCTCCAGCCCGGCGGCTACAACGTTCTTACGCTGCACCGGCCGAGCAATGTCGATGACCCGACGGTTTTCGGCCGCATCGCCGCGGCTTTGGAAGAGATTTCGGCCGATTTGCCGACCGTTTTTCCGATCCATCCGCGAACGGTTCACAACCTGGAGAAGCTGGGTTTCAGTGAGCGTTTCAAGCGCATGAGCGGGCTGCGGATCATCGAGCCGCTGGGCTATCTCGACTTCCTGCACCTGATGGGCAAGGCCGCAGTAGTGCTGACTGATTCCGGCGGCATCCAGGAGGAGACGACGATTCTGGGGGTCTGGTGTCTCACGGTGCGCGAGAACACCGAACGCCCGGTGACTTTGAACCAGGGAACAAACACGCTCGTCGGGACCGACCCGCAGCGCATCGTGTCCGAATACCGGCGTTGCCGCAGCCAACCCGCCGGCACGCGACCGATACCCGAAAAATGGGACGGCAAAGCGGCCGAACGGATCGCTGCGATACTGGCTGAGCAGTGTTCAGCGTGATTGGTGTTTAGCGACTCGGCGGTTTGGCCATTTGGCGATAAGTGATCTAGAACCGCCCGTCACTCGCGGCTTCCAGCATCTCGCATACAATTGGGCAACCGGTAGGCGAAGATGCGCATCGAAATCAACAGTCGACTAAAACGCCGCGGGATTTGGCGGTTCTCAGTCTTTCCGGTCCTGATGGCGTGCATCGCGCCGCCTGCGACGGCCGGCCCGCCCACACTGCAGGCCGAATGGAGCTGGACCCCCTCGCAAGGTATTGAGTGGGTCGAGCAAGCGCTTCCCGGCCGCTCCGAATTGCTGGTCAACACGCGCGACGGCAGCCTGCACGTCTTCAATCTTGAATCGGGCAAAGCACTGCTCACTGAGCCGATTCCCGCGCGCCCCGGACTTCGCCCGGTTCCCGTTCCCTTGATTCCTCAATCTCTTGATCCCTACTCGCAGACCTACTGCTTTGACCGTTTCACGGTTCTGGCAGTCCGCTTGATGCCGCAGCCGGGCCTTGCGTGGCGTGTCGGTACCTGGTGCGAAGGGCTGGCCGAACCCGCTCCGCCTGGCGGCGCCGATCCGAACAAGACTTTTCAGGGCGATCCCGAGGAGCTGTGTCAACTGCTCGCAGCCGCACACACGCCCTGGGGCGTCATCGTAGCTCGAAACGACGGGCGCTTCGGTCTGCTGGACCGGGCCGACGGCCGCGTGGTATGGCAGCACAAATTCGAGGCGATAGCGCTGGCGCGCCTGCATGTGTGGGGTTCTGAGGCGGCGCTGCTCTGGCGCAGCGGGCCGGAAGTGCACGCAATTTCGATGGACGTGCGCACTGGCCGATTCCGCGAATACCCCATTTTGCCCGAGCGCCCTTGGCCATTCTGGAGCAGCCTGACCGGTGGCGGTCTCGTGCTGATCGAGCCCGAGCGCTGCATCTTTGCCACGCCGCGCAGTGCGCAGACTGTCTTCAGCACGCCAGCAGGTACGAACATCATCGCGGCCAGCGTGGCCCTGCAACCGGAATCGCCCACGGCGGAAACCTCAACTGGGCCGGTAGTGATTTTCGGTACCAGCGACGGCGTACTACGTGCCATCAATCCGCAGGACGGCCGGGAGTACTGGACTGCAACGCATGGGCCAGCCATGCAGGCCACCGGCGGCGCGGTCGGCCAGTCGTGGACCTGGGTCAAGCTGCTGGGCGACCTGGTGGTCAGCGCGGCGGGTGAAACGGCGCAGGTGCGTGCGGCCAGTACAGGAGATCTGCTGGCAGAGTTCAAGGCCGAGACGCCGGTACGCCTGCTGGACGCCGCGGTGATTGCCGGTCGCGTCTGGATTCTGCTCGAACATGCCGCTGGGCAGCCGAGATTCGAGCTGGTCAGCGTAAACCAGGTTACCCAGACCGCGCCGGCCGGCGATACGGAAACGCCGCGCTTCCGACTCGATCAGCCGGGCATTTACCTGGGGGCGCTGTGGGCGGACCGACACCTGGTTGTGAGCACACGAAGCGGCATTGCCGCGTTCGTTATCCCATGATCCTGTAAACACGCCCGAGGAGCTTGTGAGGCCGTGCATACTCAGTTAGCCTGCGCGCGACTGCCCAGGTAAGCAGTCAGCTCGCAGGGAGCTCGAAATGCACGGTCCGGCCATGGGTACACCAGCTCCATTTCGAATTGCCCATCTTTCCGACATGCACCTTACGGCGCGCCCCGACCAGCGGCGGACCGGGTGCGACGTTTTTAAGCCGCTGACCGGTATGAATGCCGCTCTTGGCACGATCTTGCAGTCGCCGCTGGTGTGTACGTGCGACCTGATCCTGGTCACCGGCGACATCACGGACAACGGCGCGCCCGAGGCATGGACGCACTTTTGGGAGACGGCGCGGGAAGCGGGCGTCGCCGACAAAATCCGCGCCCTGCCCGGCAATCATGACGTGTGCTGGCTGGGACCGGCCCGCTTTCCCCGGCGCGGGCTCAAACAAGCCGATTTGCTGAAAGCCGTCCGTGGTCTGCAATTGGGCGGGCAAGCTACCAAGTTCCCATGGGTCTATCTTCCCGACCCACGCATCGCGATTTTTGGCCTGAATTCAAATAACCTGGGCAATCTGTCTGTCGGCACCAACGCCATGGGAGACTTGGGCTATTACCAGCTCAAGCGACTGGCGGCCCTGCTCTACCGCCATCGTGAAGTTCCCATCAAGATCGTCGCTCTGCACCACAGTCCGAACATCCCGGAGGTGGAGACCGCCAAGCGCCGCAGGCAGCGCCCAATGTCACGGTTGGAAAGACTGGCACACCAGATTCCGCGTGAACAGCGGCGCGCTTTGCTACTCCTTTGCATAGCCCACAACGTGCGCCTTGTTGCTCACGGCCACCTGCACGTGGAGGAGGATCGCAGGATCACCGGCACGCGCATCGTGGGCGCGCCCGCCAGCACTGAGCCATCGAACGCCGGGCATTACCACTTCTGGCGTTACACGATACGCCGGAGCGAGCCCCGGCTCTACATAACCCGGCATTCGGTCGCGGTGGCGCCGCCACCCATCGTGCTTAAAGCACGTTAACTGCTGAAATCGAATTAAAGTTGCGACCGCGGTTCTCCAGTACGGAGACAGGCACACCAGCGAATAAAATCGCGCCGGTGAACGAATGTCCGCCGCACCTCTCTTTCGCGATCGAACCGATGCCGGCCGCGCGTTGGCGGCCCGCCTCACACATTACGCCGACCAGCCGGACGTGCTCGTGCTGGCGTTGCCGCGCGGCGGGCTGCCGGTGGGCTTCGAGGTGGCGACTGCACTGCGCGTTCCGCTGGACGTGTTCGTCGTTCGCAAGCTGGGTTTGCCGGGCCATGAGGAACTGGCCATGGGGGCCGTGGCTTCCGGGGGTGTGCGCGTTCTTAACCGGGAGCTGGTTGATTATGTCGGGGTCCCACGCGACGTCATCGATCACTTGACGGCTATGGCGCAGCGTGAGCTGCGCCGCCGCGAACAGCTCTATCGCGGCGACCGCCCGCCGCCGGACGTGCGCGGCCGCCGGGTGATCCTGGTTGATGACGGACTCGCGACGGGGGCGACGATGCGAGCCGGTATGGAGGCGTTGCGCCAAGCTGACTGCGCACGCATCGTGGTTGCGGTGCCGGTAGCTGCGGCCGACACGTGTGAAGATCTCGCGCGGCTGGCGGACGAAGTGGTCTGCCTCGCGACTCCGGAGCCATTCTTTGGGGTGGGAATGTGGTACGAGGATTTCTCGCAACTGACGGACGACCAGGTGCGCGAGCTGCTGGCCCGGGAGCGCGAGCTCCACAGCCTCGCAAATGGTTGAGTTGATTAGGGCGCTCAGATGACAACAGCGGTTTATGACGACATTACTGTCGAGGTCCCGGCCGGCCGCCGCCAGCTCGAGGCCAGCCTAACCGTCCCCCCCGACGCGAAAGGCATCGTGCTGTTCGCGCACGGCAGCGGCAGCAGCCGCCATAGCCCGCGAAACCGCTTCGTGGCTCAACATCTGAACAACGAGCGGCTGGCGACGCTGCTTTTGGATTTGTTGAC
>JAGPEO010000261.1 GCA_018056925.1 Phycisphaerae bacterium | reverse complement strand
ACGCGACCTGCAACACCTTCCGTGGCGATTTGGTGGTCTTCATCCCCCATCGTGTACCACAACCCCCTCTTTGGCGCTACCCCTAACAAATGTTAGGGTTTTCTACACAGCAGGACGCAGCTAGTTTTTGCGCCGATGCGGTTCCCTTCGCTGATAGCTCATAGCTGCGAGCTTTCTTTATCACCCTATCACCTTATCACTTTATCACCCCAATCAGCGTCTACGCCGCCACTGGCGCGCAGCCACCCACAATCCGCGCATTCCGGCCGAAAGCTGACATCTGATCGCTGCCGCGGCCTAGTATATCTAGAAGAACGCAGCCCTAACCGAGACTGGCAACGAGAAACGCGCTGCCCCGCGGAGGTCCGCCCATGTGCCTGTCAGATCAGATTGCCCCTTCGCCGCCTCTCCTTTTACCTTTCACCTCTCTCCTGCTGTCCGCGCAGCGGCGTCACCTGCTCGCCTCTCACCTATCACCTCTCTCCGCGAGCGGCGCCTCAGGTTATCAAAATCGTGTGCACAAGAAGCATGAGTATCTGATCATCTGCCCCTTATGCCCGCAGCCACACGCCTTTTTATCAGACCGGTTGATCACCTGTGCCCACCTAGCCCCCAGCGTGATTACTGTTCCGGCGGCCCTTGCTTCGTACCACGGGGGGCCGACGCTACGGGCCGGGCTCGGATTATGCGTGCGCCCGGACCGGTTGGCGGCACCGCAAAACGCCGGGTACCATGGGGTCCATGCGTCCAGGCTCAGAAACCGGTCGCTCGGCCGGCCTCGCTGTAATCGCCTTCTTACTGGTCGCGGCGGCCATCACGTACCTGGGGCCGGTCCTTACGCCGGTCCTGATTGCCCTGTTTCTCTACTACATCATTCGTCCGGCCGCAGATGCGCTCGTGCGACGCGGGGCGCCGGCCTGGCTGGCGTATCTGTTCCTTTTCACACTGACCGTCGTCGCGATCATCTGGCTCGGGCGAATTGTGCACGGCAACATGCTGCTCGTCCGCGGCCGGTTGCCGGAATATCGCGCCAACCTGCTGGGGTTGCTGGACGCCCTGCCCGGACCACAGGCGCGGGCCCAGGCCAAAGACCTGGTAGCGCAAGTCTTCGACGTTTCGACCGGCGACGTGCTTGGACTGGCGTTCGGCCCGGCCATCAGCTTCCTCGAAACGGCCGTAATGGTGTTCTTCTACCTGTTCTTCATCATTATCTCCGCGCGACGCATCGGCGGACGCGTGCAGCGGGCCTTCGCGCCGGAAACGGCCGGGCGCCTGCTGCAGATCGGGTCGAACATCAACAAGGGCATTGCCCAATACATGAAGGTCAAGACGCTGGTCAGCCTGGGCATAGCGATCTGCCAGGCCCTGATCGCGTATCTGTTCGGGCTGCACTTCTGGCCGTTGTGGGCGGTGTTGATGTTCGCGCTCAATTACATCACCTACGTCGGGAGCATCGCGGCCCTCGTTCCGCCGGTCGTGCTGGCCTTTCTGCAATTCGGCAACTCCTGGACGGCCCTGGGCCTGGCCGCGCTGCTGATCATCAACCGCTTCGTCTGGGTCGACTACATCGAGATTCGCCTTGCGGGCAAGAGCCTCAACGTTGACCCGGTTCTCCTGCTGGCCTCGCTCGCGTATTGGGGCTGGGTGTGGGGCGCCGTCGGCCTGGTGCTGGCCGCGCCCATGCTGATGGCGCTGAAAATCACGCTGGCGAACATTGAGAGCACGCGCCGCTGGGCAGTGTTGATCAGCGATGAATGATTCTGGTCAGCGATGAATGTCGCGCCCTTGAGTTCCACCCGCGGTGGACATGATGTCCGCCGCCGATAAACTAAATTTCTCCCGTAAACGGAAGCCGCTATGTCCATCAAGCCTGACAAACTCAGCCGTATCGGCGTGCTCACCGGCGGCGGCGATTGTCCCGGCCTGAACGCCGTCATCCGCGTCGTCACGAAAGCCGCGATTTTGCAGCTCGGCCTGCAGGTCATGGGCATCGAGGACGGCTTTCTCGGCCTGATTCGCAATCGCATGCGCCCGCTGGAAATGGATGACGTCTCCAACATTCTAACGGTCGGCGGCACCATCCTCGGCACCAGCAACAAGGCCAACCCGGCCCGCTTCGTAACCGGCCACGACGCCGACGGGAACCCCATTTTCGAGGACGTGACCCGCCGCGTCCTCGAGCACATCCAGGAGCGCCACCTGGACGGGCTGATCTGCATCGGGGGCGACGGCACGATGAGCGTCGCGGCCCACATGATCCGGCACGGCGTGCCGTGCATCGGCGTGCCGAAGACCATCGATAATGACCTGATGCACTCGGACATAACGTTCGGCTTTCTGACGGCGGTCGAGACGGCCACGCAGGCGCTGGACCGGATCCACTCGACGGCGTCCAGTCACCACCGCGTGATGGCGGTCGAGTTGATGGGCCGCAATGCCGGGTGGCTGGCGCTGCATGCCGGTTTGGCGGCCGGGGCGGACGTGATCCTCATTCCCGAAATCCCCTATGACATTGCGGCGGTCTGTGAAAAGTGCCTGCAGCGCTCGCGGCACGGCAAACGCTTCACGCTGATCGCGATCGCCGAGGGGGCCCGGCCCAAGGGCGGGCAGCGAGTCGTGAGCCAGGTAGTGCGCGACAGCCCCGACCCCATTCGCCTGGGCGGCATCAGCAACGTGCTGGTTGAGGAAATCACGGCCCGCACGGGGCTCGAGGCGCGGGCCACTATCCTGGGGCACGTGCAGCGCGGCGGTACGCCTATTGCCGCGGATCGTGTGCTGGCCATGACGTTCGGGCACAAGGCCATTCAACTGGTCGCAAGCGGGCAATGGAACAACTGCGTGGTCAGGCAGAACGGCGAGGCCACGTTTGTTCCGATCGAAGCCGTGGCCGGGCAGCAGCGCACTGTGCCCTTGGACGATCCGCTGCTGGACATGGCTCGCGCCGTCGGCACCGCACTCGGTGATTGAACAATTCGCACTAGGTCGTTGCGGCCTGCGGTCTGCCACGCAGGTACTTGAATGGACGAATGAAGGGCTGATAGATGAAGTTGCGCCACAACTTGCGCCCAATGAAGTAACCTGCGAACACACTCGGACAGAACCAACGATGGTCCAATAGGCGGCGCACCAGCCCGCTGGTCGCGAAGTTGATGATGCCGTGTGCCAGCCAGGAGGGGGCGCCGATATTACGCAGGCTTAGCACCACGCGCAGCCAGATCGCCAGGTAGTCGTGCCGCGCAAATTGCAGTGCGCCGGTACCCATGTAGTCATAAGCGGCCACGTCGCGCAAGGCGATTAACCCGCTCTCGCAAGCCCGCTTATGCAGCGGCGTCCCCGGATAGAACATGAGCGGGAAGACGCGCAGCACCGCCCGGCCGCGGTGATGATCGGCGATGAAGCGCATCGTCTCGATCACATTCTGCTCCGGCTCAAAGGGATTGCTGACGAGGTAATGGTATTCCGTTCGAATGCGGTACTTCTTGAAGAGGGCAATGGCTTCAGCCACCCGCTTCAGAGGCGTCGGGCGCTTGTAAATGTTCTCCAGCGTATCCTGGCTGGCGCTTTCGATGCCCATGCTGACCAACTGGATTGGCAGTCGGGCCAGCGTCGCGACCTTGCGCTCGGAGACAGTGTTGGGGAAAGCATCCAGCTCCAGCGGCAGCCCAATCTGTTCGTTGTATCGGGCGGTGAACTCCTCCAGTTCTTCCTCGCGCCGCACCAGAAACAGGTCGTCCACGAAGTTGATCGCCCGAATGCCCGGAAAACGCGCCCGGGCTTCTCGCAGTTCGGCCAACACATTCTCGATCGAGCGCAGCCGCGTCCACTTTCCGCAGCCTTGATGCAGAATCTGCAGGCCGGTGTTGTTGCAGAACGTGCAGTGAAACGGGCAGCCGCGGCTGGTTTCGACGCGCAGCGTATCCAGCGCGCCGCGCAGGTTTTCCGGGCGCGCCGGCACGAGCCCGTCCTTGGCGGCGACCCACTGCGTGGACAAGTCCCAATCCGGGAAGGGGAAGCGGTCCAGGTCCGGCTCGAGCGGCGCCAGCCGGTTGCGTATGACTTCGCGATTGCCGAAGGCCGAGCCGGCGCGGAAGGACAGGCTCGGCACCGTGAGCGGATCACCGCCGCCTTCCAGGCGCGCCGCAAGTTCTCGCAGGGCGTGCTCCCCCTCACCGACGCAAATCGCGTCTGCAATCGCTAGAGATTCGTCAGGCGCTACCGTCGGATGAGTCCCGCCCCAAATGATGGGCGCGCGCAGTCCGGCCTCGCGAATCCGTTGCGTCAGGACGCACGCCCGGTGGAACGTGTTCGTCACCAGGCTAAGGCCGATCAAGTCGCGGTCGCGCAGATGCTCGATGAGGGCCTCGACCGCCGCCCGGCTCCAGTCCGGTTTGGCCGTGTCCCGGCGCGACGACATGAGCAGTATCTTGACGTCATGCCCGGCCGCTTTTAGGGACGAGGAGACATAGCGCATGCCCAATGCGATTGGATGGGCGTATGTAGAGATGAGCGCGATCTTCATACCGCCTCCCGTGTCGCGCACACCTTAGTGCGACCCGCGTCAAGGTCAAGACGTATTTCCGAGGCACTAAGTCCAAGTTATGTAGTCGGCGCGATGCTCTTACGACGTGCCGGCGCTACGGATGAGGCGAACTGCCGCCGCCGTGGCTGCCCGGGAGGATTGGCTGGTTGTCGGAATGCCGCGATTCGTTTGCGCTTGTCACGCGAATCGCGGGGCGATCCTTGAATGGACAGACGTGTTCACAAGTACCGCAGCCGATGCAATGCCCAGCGTTGATGCGCGGCTGCTTAACGACTCGTCGCTGCCCGCGCGGCGTCAGTACTTCCGTTTCCACCAGGTAGATTGCCTTGCGCGGCACCGGGCAGTGCTCTTCACATACGGCGCATTCGCGTCCCAAGGCGTACGGTATGCAGCGAGTGGTGTCGAACGACGCCAGCCCGATGCGCACCTGCTGCTTCTCCTTCAACGGCAGCGGCATGATGGCTTCGGTCGGGCACACTTGGCCGCAACGGTTGCACTCGTAATCGCAGTACCCGATTCGCGGAGCCAGCCGTGGCGTCCATAAACCCGCCAGACCCGCCTCCGTCAGCGTGGGCTGCAAACCGCCGGTCGGGCAGATCTGCATGCACGCCCCGCAACCGGTACAGCGCGACAGGAAGTCGCGCTCCGTTCGCGCGCCCGGCGGACGCACCAGTTCGGGGTTGTAGACTTTGCCGCGCGCCTGCGGCGTCGCCCGCAGCATGACCAAGCCGGCCAGACCGGCGGCCGCCGCCCCAAAGACGCCTCGTCGGGAGATGCCCAACGATGTATCAGTCTGCGGCAGCTCCGGCCCTAGTCGCGCAGCGGCCGTGGGCGAAATACCATTCCGCTTGCCCCACGGCGGCACTATTTCGAACTTCACTCCCGCGCTGGCGCAGGCGGCGGTACAGTTAAAGCACCCCAGACATTCCTGCGGCCGCCAGCCTGCTCCGGCGGCGTTGGTTGCCGCGCCATGGCAGCTCATACTACATACGTCGCACTGATTGCAGGCGTCGGCTTCAACCCTGCGCCGCAACAACGGCCGCCACGATAGCAAGCCCAGCAGCGCCC
>JAGPEO010000260.1 GCA_018056925.1 Phycisphaerae bacterium | reverse complement strand
CTACCGCTTAAACGCGTCCCAAATTCGAAAAAAAACCCCGCAAATTCACGATGCGCGGGATTTCGCCCCCATTTCAGGGCGATAAGTTGCCGTGACTGACCCGGCGCAGAACCTTCAGCAGCAGTAAATAATTGCGCCCCCGATAACGTGTTACTTCGCCCGACACCGTGAATTCCGAGCTCCTGGCCGATTCACGCTCCAGCGCCTCCAAAAGCTGGCAGGGCAGTAGTTCCATGCTTTGCGGCCGCCCGCCAGTGGCCGACGTCAGAAAAACGAACATCGGTCGCCCGCCATCCGACACCAGCCGCCCGGGCCGCTCCACCAGAATCGTGCCTTCGGGAATCAGGCCGGAAGCGTCCGGCGTCGCCGCATGAATCTCACCCGAGGATTGGCCCGCCTGCGGATCCTGAGGCAGGATCACGCCCGCCCTGTCGCGCTCGCGCAAAAGATCCTGGATGATCTCTGCCTGCTCAGGACGGCGCAGCATGCGCGGGCCGGCCGGCGCCGAAGCCGGTCCAGGGCCGCCTTCGGCCGATCCCAAGGCCCGCTGAGCCATACTTTTCAGAAACGTCGCGCCGGCCGCGACCAGCGAAAGCTTTAGCAGTGTCCGTCTTTCCATCGGGCCACCTCGTCACGCGGCAAGCAAAGCCGCCACACGCTTTCCATCGTACCACATTCCGCCGCTGATATCGCCAGCCCCGCCGGTTGCTGCCGATAGGTCCGGATGTGAAGCAGCGTGACGCCGACGTCGTCATTTTCGGTGCGGGCGGCCTGGGCCGCATGGTGCAGGACATCCTGCGGCAGTCCGGGCGGTGGCGGCCGGCCGCGTACTTGGATTCCGATCCGCGCAAGCACGGCAAGCTGGTGGGGGGCCTGCCGGTTATGGGCGATATGCGACAGGCCGCGCAATTACTGCGGGACGGTCTGACGCGGGCCGTGGTGGCTATCGGCCACAATCAGACACGGGTCGCCATCGCCAGCCAACTTGCGGCGCGCGGCTTCCAGCTCGTGTCCGCCATTCACCCGCTGGTCAGCATTTCGCCGACCGCGCTCGTGGGCGATCACGTGATCATCGGTCCGCGCGTCAGCATCTGCGTACACGCCCGGATCGGTGCGCACACGGTCGTCTCCGCGGGGTCGATCATCGAGCACGATAACTTCATCGGACGCGGAGTGTTCCTGCATCCGGCCGTTCGGCTAGCCGGAACGGTCATTGTTGAGGACTTGGCCACGCTGGGGATCGGGGCCTGCGTTATTCCGGGCCGGCGCATCGGGCGTGGGGCGCTGGTTCAGCCAGGAGCGGTCATCATTGCCGATGTGGCGCCAGGGGCAATGGTAGCGGGGGTGCCCGGGAATGAGCGATCCGCTTCGCGTTTCGTCAGCGAATCGATTCCAGGCCAACTGCTGACGACATAAAACCGGAAGGCCTCGCAGCATGAAAAAACAGGGGCCTGGCCGCGCGACTCGCAGCCAAGCCCGCTCGATCTCTAGATCTCTTGATCCCTAGATCCCTAGATCCGTAGATCCCTTCTGCTTACTTCACCTCAGTCAGCAGCTTCTCAGTTTCATCCAGCAGGTTCTTAAAGTGCTGCATGGCGTCCAGGATCGGCTCGGGCGTGGTCATATCCACGCCGGCAGCCTGCAGCAGCTCGATCGGGTACTTGCTGGAACCAGACTTGAGGAATGTCAAATAGGCTTCCACCGCACCCGGCTGGCCCTCGACGATGCGCCGCGCGATGTTGCTGGCCGCACAGAAGCTGGTCGAGTACTTGTAAACGTAGAAATTCCGGTAGAAGTGCGGGATGCGGATCCAATAATCGTCCACGAGATCATCGTGCACGTAGTCCGGCCCGTAGTACTTCTTCATGATCGTGCCGTAGGTCTTGCCCAGTTCGTCAGCGGTCAGCGGCACGCCTGCCTCGGCCAGCTCGTGGATCTTCTGCTCGAACTCGCTGAACATCGTCTGCCGGAAGACCGTCCCGCGGAACGTCTCGAGGAACTCGACCAGCAGGTAAAGCCGCGTCTGCGGGTCCTTCACCTGCTTGAGCACGTGGTTCTGCAACAGAATCTCGTTGGTCGTCGAGGCCACTTCGGCGCAGAAGATGTCGTAGTTCGAGTAGACGTACGGCTGCGTGCCGCGCGAGAAGAACGAGTGCAGCGAGTGGCCCATCTCGTGCGCCAGGGTCGACACGTCGTCGTACGCGCCGTAGAAGTTCATCAGGATGTAGGGCTGCGTGAGATACGTGCCGCTGGAATAAGCGCCGCTGTGCTTGCCCTTGGTCGGGTAGACGTCCACCCAACGCGATTCGAAGCCCTTTTTCATGGGAGTGAGGTACTCGGGTCCCAACGGGGCCAGCGCTTCCAGGATCAGCTTCACGCCATCCTCATACGAGTAATCCAGCTTCTGCTCCTCGGTGAAGGGGCAGTACAGGTCGTAATCGTGAACGCCGTCGGCCAGCTTCAGGGCCTGCTTGCGCAGCGTCGTGTAGCGATGCAGCAGCGGCAGATTCTCGTTCACCGTGCACACCAGGTTGTTGTAAACCTCGGCCGGAATGTTGCCGGGGGTCAACGCCGCGTCCAGGCAGCTATCGTAGCCGCGGGCCCGGACCCGGAAGAGGTGCGTTTGAACCTCGCCGTTCAGCAGCGCGGCCATCGTGTTGCGGTACTTGGAGTACGTGCCCACGATCCCCTCGTAACCCTCTTTGCGCATGCGGCGATCGGGTGAGCGCACGCACTTGTAGAACACTGCGTCGTTGAGCTCGAACTTTTGCCCCTGCTCGTCCGTGATCGTCGGAAATTGTATGTCCGCCAGCGTCAGCCGGTCGTACGTCGAGCGCGGCGTCGAGAACACGCGGCCGGCCTTGGCGATCAGGTTCTCCTCAGCTTCCGACAAGATGTACTTCTTCATGCGCCACAGGTTGTCGAAACTGTGGCGGTAAACGGCCAGCTCTTTGTCCTGGTCCATCCAGGCGTTGATTGTTTCTTGCGGAATTTTGATCAATTCGGGCTCGATCCAGGCCGTGGCCTGCCGGTAGCGGCTGGCCAGGTCCATGGCCCGTTCCAGGAGGGCCTGGTTTTCGTTGACGCGCGTGTCCTGGTCAGCCATCAGGTGGGCGTAAACGGCGACCCGGTCCAGGCGGGCTTCCGTGTCGTCGGTCAGCTTCAGCAGAGTCAGCAGCTCCGTCGGGCCGGCCGCCAAGGTGCCTTTCTTGGAGGCTACTTGCTTGACCGCCTCGTCGACCTGGGCGTACTCCTGCTCCCAGTCGGCCACGCTCTTGAAGGTGCTTTCCAAGTCCCAGCGGTATTTTTGATCAATCTCGGTGCGCTCCGGCACCTTGCGGACTTCCTCAGCCGGCTCTCCTGCCAGCGCCGTCGAGTGATCGTTGAGTACGGTTGCCGCCCAAAGGGTCGCGGCTGCCATTAGCCACACTCCGTTCCAGGTGTTGCGTCGATTCATGTTGGGCCTCGATGCGGGAAACGCGTCTCACGGCGGCCGGGCTGTCCCGCGAATAGCTCCAGCCGTCCGGACAACGTAAACGCAGAATGGGATTGAGGCAACGTGTCGGGTAAGGCGTGCGGTCGGGGGCGGGGGTAGTTGCGCGTTTTGGCGGTCAGGCTTCGTTCTCGGCGTTGGGTGCCATACCCAAGCCGCGTGGCGGCGCGGGCATGCCCTGGCCGGGAGCCTCCCATCTGCTCCGTCGTTGGCGAAGGCATGCCCGCGCTTACAGCTTGGGCATGGCACCCGAGCTTTCGTTGAGGAAGGCATGCCCGCGCTTACAGCTTGGGCATGGCACCCGGCCGCCTCGCAACAGTCTGGCTCAAACTATTGCGAGCATCCCCTCGCTCAAACTATTGCGAGCATCCCCTGGCTCAGACTAGCGCGAGCATCTCGCTTTGCACCACTTCGACTTCGCCGCCGAACGCGACATAGCCCGCAAGCCGGCCGGCGCTGGGTGCCGGGTTTGGGAAGTACCAAGCCGCGTCGCGTTGAAGCGTGTCTCCGATCAGGAGGTGGTAGTAGCGGGCCTCGCCCTGGTCCGGGCACCAGCGGCGTGTGCCGCTCGTGCGAAGCAGTTCGCTGCGTACCGCGCCTTGCGGAAAGTAGTGAATTCCGTCCAGCACGATCGTGCGCTCGCTCTCGGCAATGACCTGTCCTTTACAGATCGCCCTTGGCATTGGTCTTCGCTCGATTGAAAGGGCCTCAGCCGCCCGCCAACATTAATATGATACAGCGCTTTGCACGGACAAATCGCGTGATTTAGTCGGATTACCTCGATTTTAGGCGGCGTTTATGGCTGCGTAATACCGGCCGTATATCCTGCCATTTGCGAGTCCGGTTCAGGGGGCGTTGACGAACATTGCCCTGGCCGAAAGTCTCGTGGAGTTGATTAGATGTACTACTTTACGCCAGCAGCGGCCTTGCCGCGAAGTCATGTAGAGCGGATTCACCCGGCCGGCAGCCTGATCGGGAAGCGCGTGATCGATCCGGACGGCCAGGTATTGGGGACGATCCAGGAGATCATGCTGGACATCGAGGCCCGGCGCATCGTGTACGCGGTCGTTTCGTTTGCGGACGCGCTGGGCTTGCGCGATCGCTTGTATGCGGTGCCGTGGCAAGCGTTGAAGCTGGATGACGAGTGCGAATGCTTCGTGCTGGACATCTCACGCCAGCGCCTGGAGCAGGCGCCGGGTTTCGACAAGCACAATTGGCCCGACATGAGCAACGAGATCTGGGGGCGGCGGGTTCACAACTTTTACGGGGTGCGGCCGTACTGGGAAGAACTGGAGGACTAGCAGGGGGGCGGCGTGATAAAGTGATAAGGTGATAGAGTGATAAAGCGATCCCGCGGGCCCGTCCTTTATCACTCTATCACTTTATCACGTTATCACGCTATGGGCGGGCAGGCCCGGAACTGTCCAGCGGCACACGCAGGTTAGAAGATTGTAATCTGTCGTGGGCAGACGTAGACGCGCTGGCCGGCTGCCAGCCCTAGCTGCCGATAGCGCTCTTGCGACGTCTCGACTTGAATCGACTCGCCCAACTCGCTGATTAGCTCGATCTTGGCCTGCGGGCCGGCGGCGTGGATGCGCACGATGGTTGCAGCCAGTAGCGTGTTCTCGCTCGGTTCAACCGCGATTTCCAGGTCGTGCGGCCGAACGAAGCCGCGCACGCCCAGCGAGCCAGTCAGCGACCCATTATTGACGTTGTTCGCGCCGTTGGGATAGTCAACCTTCAGCGAGCCGAAAATGGCCTTGGTGCCTTCGGCGCGGCCGTGAAAGACATTCACGTGCCCCAGGAAGTTCAAGACGAACTCGCTGGCCGGGTTGTGGAAGACTTCCTCGGGCGTGCCCACTTGTTCGATTTGGCCGGCGTTCATTACCACAACGCGATCGGCGACCTCCAGGGCCTCCTCCTGATCGTGCGTGACCAGCACGCCGGTGACGTTGATCTCGTTGTGCAGGCGCCGTAGCCAGCGGCGCAGCTCCTGCCGCACTTTCGCGTCGAGCGCGCCGAAAGGTTCGTCGAGCAGCAGCACCTTCGGCTCAACGGCCAGGGCCCGCGCCAGTGCGACGCGTTGCCGCTGGCCGCCCGAAAGCTGCGAGGGGTAGCGGTCGGCCAGCCAGTCAAGCTGCACGAGTTCCAGCAATTTCTGCA
>JAGPEO010000259.1 GCA_018056925.1 Phycisphaerae bacterium | reverse complement strand
CCGCCGGGTTTGGTGCATGACAAACGCCGAAGCCCATTGGACCGCTGCGAGGCCGATACATGGCGACTGATGGTTCTCGCTGATGGCGTATAGCAGCGCCAGCTTGCGGACCTGTTCACTGACGCGGCCCCAGACGGTGGTGCCGACCGGATCACTCTTGCTCTCGGCCGTGTTGTACTCGGCTTCAGCTTGCTGGCGCGTTTCGACCAGCACGCGCCGAGCCTCGTCGCTGTGCTCGATCACCGCAGGGACCGGATGCCAGTCTTCGAGGTTGCCCGTGCCGGGCCGGTAATCCGCCCACCATTTGGCCGTCGCCAGTACGCGCGGCGGGAGGTCTCGGATGCTCGGCTCCTGGCCCGTGCCACGTGGCCCGGCCTCCAGGATGATCATGCGGGCGAAGAAGCCATTGGTAAGCATCCGCTCCGACAGCGCCTCGTAGTAGTGGTTCGGGATCGCCGTGCCGAAGATCACCAAGTTGGGCTGATTGATGACTCCGGGCGACTCTTTGCCCGCCTTGCGGCGCATGGGAAAGACGCTGTTGGCCGACGAGTACATCGTCAGCAGTGTGGACATGATGGCTTCGTGCCGGGCGTCCTTGGCCTTGTTGATCGATTGGAGCATCCCATCGATCTCGTCGGTCTGGAACAGCATGCTTGGCGTCTGGAATAGCGCATCCTGGATGCCTTCGCCGCTGGCGAAACGTTCGCCGAGACAATTGGCCATGCCGACCTCGTGGACGATGCGAGTATTGACCTTGCGGGGCCAATCCTTGCCGGCCGCCGAATGGGCCAAGCCCAGCAGGTAGATGTTGGTGCGGTTGTCGCCCGAGTCACGGACCTTCCGCCCAGCCAGGAACGCCAGCAGTGATAGCGCTCCCGCGAAGGCCATGACGGGGTTCGGGTATGGGGCCATCGTCAAGCAGTAATCCATCACCTCGCTGACAAACCCTGGCATCCGCAGCATCTCCGGCGGCATCGGCCCGGGGTCGGGAATCTCTGGCACCGCTGGAGAGGTGTCGGGGTTGTCAGCCACATCGGCTTGTCTCTGCTCGATGATGCCGGAGATGTCCACGCCTCGGGTGCTGTCCAGCAGAGAATCGCCGCCGTAACCCGACAGCCGCAGAGAGCTGGCGGCCTGCGCCCAATCGCCTCCGTGGTTCAGGAGCGTGTAGACCGAGAATGGCGAATAGGCCCGGTTGGGCTCAAACGGCGCGGCATTGGCGCTGAAGACGTAGAAGACGCCGTCCTTGAGCGTAGCTGACCAGCCCGAGGTTTTGCCCGGCCGCCGCCAGTATTCATTCTCGCCAGACTTGGCCAGCGTCCAGCCGTGCTGTCGGAGCACAGCCCGCACATCGCCGCGCTTGTTGAAATCATCACCGGGCCGATCGGTGCTGTGCAACGCACAAGCGGCTTGTGCGGCCGATGATGGATTTCTCTGGCCGACAATACCACTGTGTGGCGGGCAATCGACCACCGGCGGCACATATTCGTTCAGTTCCCAGGCTGTCCGCAGTAGAACGTCTCTCTCCGCCTCAGTCAGCACGGGCAGGTCGCACAGGTCGCCCTGGATCACCTCATAGCCGGGTGTGGGCGCGCAGAGGAACAGCCCGCCCTCGCCACGGGTCTCAATCAGCGTGACGATCTTGTCGCCAAGACGGCGCTGGGTCAGCTTCATGCTGCCGCAGACCTCACGCTCGCAACGGTAGATAGCGTGATATCCGCCGGACGGAGTGCGTTCGACAACCACACGTCTACGCAGGTCGGCGGGGACACACTCAGACCAGGCAGTAAACAACTCTCCCTGGGCGTCGAAATCGATAATCTCCAGATGGTTCGACGCTTTCCCGCAGAGAATGCAGATCGCGTCCGGCTCATTGGCGAACCAAGCGGACAACTCGGCCTCTGTGGGCAGCCTCTTGCGATATCGCTTCCATTGGCCCACCGCCGGGCGCTTCTCGGCCCGAATCGCCGGCAGTGCGCACAGACCGGCGGCACGGTAGTCCATCGCGGCTTCATGAAGGGTGTCCTGCTCCGTGATCAAAACGGAATCTCCTCATCGGACGGGCCGGCGTAGACCGGCAGATCGCCATCGTCGTACTCGTCGCTGCCGTCCAGGAGCGGCGGGATCGGTCCAAGCTTGTGCTTGATGATGCGGTCGTATTTCTCGCCGGTCACCGACCGCACGGTAATCGCCAACGTCGGGGCAATGCCGCCTGCTTCGCAGATGTCTACCGCCTGCTGGGATGACTGCGGGAACGGCTCGTGTGAACGTGCTTTCCACCAGGACTCGGCCTTGGCACGGGCGTAGCCGGTGTGCTCGAAGCAAATCCATTCGCTGCGGTAGTCGTTGAGGCCGACGCGGTAGTCCACCCGCATGCTGCGCGGGTGGTCTTCCGGTGCATCACGCTTCACGTGGACGCTGTAGTGGACATCCTGCACCTCGTACTCGGTCTCAGTGACCTCCCCGGAGAGGATTCCAGCCGTTGATGCTTCGTGATCGTGCTGCTGGCGTTTAGGCGGTGGAAATTCGTATCCACATTCCGGGCAGAGGCTGTAGGCGGCATGGATCACCGCCTGACACTGCGGGCATTCCTTCGCGGGCGCTTCACCCGTGCCCGTGGCTCGTTCCTTGATCTCCAAGGCGTCGACCGGGCCGTGCCGCAAGATGTTGCCGCCAAAGTCCAGGACCAGGCAGTTCTCCTTGGACGGATGCAGCCGGAAACCCCGCCCGACCATCTGGTAGTACAGGCCCGGCGAGTTTGTCGGGCGCAGCAGGGCCACGCAGTCGATGTTGGGCGCATCGAAGCCCGTGGTCAGCACGTTGACGTTGACCAGGTACTTGAGCGTGCCGGCCTTGAACCGCCGGAGGGTTTCCGTGCGCTCAAACGGCAAGGTCTCGCCGCAGACGAAGCCGCACTCGTGGCCCATCTCGCCGAGCACCTTCTGGACGTGCAGTGCGTGCTGCACCCCGGCGGCAAAGATCAGCACCGAGTGCCGGTCTTGCGTCTGGTCGACGATCTCCCGGCAGGCCGAGCGCACCAGGGAGTCATCATCCATCAGCGCCTCGACCTCACCAGCGATGAACTCACCGCCGCGAAGATGCAGGCCCGACGTGTCCACCTTGCGCCGGCCCGCCTTGGTCTTGAGCGGACACAGGTAGCCCTGCACGATCAGCTCGCGCACGCCGACCTCGTAGCACACGTGATTCAGCAGATTCTCAGGCCCGCAGATCATGCCCGTCGTCATGCGGTACGGCGTGGCGGTCAGGCCGATCAGCCGCACGTTGGGGTTCACGATGCGTGCTTCGGACAGGAACGTGCGGTACATCCCTTCGCCATCCGGCGGGAGCATGTGCGCTTCGTCAATCAGGATCAGGTCGAAGCGATCCAGTTCAGTCGCCCGGCGATAGACGCTCTGGATGCCCGCCACGATGATCGGGTGCTCGGTGTCCCGGCTCTTGAGGCCTGCCGAATAGATGCCGATCCGGTTCCACAGGTCCGGAGCCATCGCGTGGAGCTTGTCCGCCGCCTGCTCGAGAAGTTCCTTCACGTGCGCGAGGATCAGCACGCGACCGTCCCACTGCTGGACAGCATCGCGGCAGATCGTGGCCATCACCGGCGTCTTGCCCCCGGCCGTGGGGATGACCACACAAGGGTTGTCATCCCGCTTACGCAGGTGGTTATAGACGGCGGCGACCGCCTCGGCCTGGTAGGGTCGAAGCTGCATCACCATGTCACCACCGCCGTCAGTGTTGCCGCCGCCAACCAGTAGATGATCCTGCGCCAGTCGCCGGCGGGCACGTAGGCCGCTGCGGCGCAGACGTCAAGGATGATCAGCAGCGTGGGAAAGAGCTTCTGCATATTTAGTTCAGTTCCGGATTGAAGGGGTGCATTTCGCTCCCGCAGACCGGACAACGCCGCAGGGGCAGATCCACGACATCCACCAGCAGCCGGCCTTCGGGCACCACCTCGCGCCGGCGCGTGATCAGTAGGTCGATCTGGCTGTCTTCCTCGTAGACGCCCGCGTGCTGCAGCGCGTCGAGCACGGGTTTTTGCAGGTTGTCCAGGTCACGCCGTCGCCGATCGGGCGGGAAGGCGTCCATCGCCAGCGCGATGCGGCCGCCAGAGGGCGGCTTGCGGGGGCCGTTGCCGCCGCCCCGGGCCAGGAGGGCGCAGACGCTGGCGCGGAACGTCCGGCCCTCCCGGCTGATCAAGGTGCGCGGCCCGACCCGACGCCAGTAATGGTTCACGCTGGGTGGGTACGGAAGAGTCATCACCACGGCGGCCTCCTTATCGCTTCCACGGCGGGGTGTTGCTGGTCACCGGGGCCTGCTGCGGCTGGCCGGTGCTGGCGGTCTTGGCTTCGTACCCCTTGATCTCGTTGGTTAGCTCGCCGGTGTCCTCGCGCTTCTTGAGCTTGACGGTGATCAGCAGCGGGATGTTGTGTAGCTCGACGCTGTCGCGTGGCTGCATCACGCCCACCGCGTGGCAGATGGCCGAGAGTTCCGATCTGGCGATCTTCACCGCCGTGGCGTTGGGGTTGTTGAGGTTCAGCCGCGCCCAGAGGACGCGGTTCTTGAACTCGCCCTCGAGGATCGTGAACGCCAACTGCAGGTAACTCCCGCTACCGTTCTTCGTGGGCTTCATCTCGCTCTCGGTGATGGCGGCGAGGTACTTGCCCGCCGGCAGCGGCTCGAAGTTGCTCGTCGGTTCGACTTCGTGAGCGTTGAATCCGTTGAGGTTTGCCATGTTCAGTGCTCCTTGCGGTTGGTATTCTGCTCAGCGCCGACCAGACGCAGGTGCGGCTGGGCGACGGGTTGCGGTTGCTCGGTGAGGGCCTGCATCAGCGCGGGCCATGAGAGGGGAAGTTCGGCCGGCAGGCCGTAGCGGTTCTTGGCCACGCACGCGGGGCTGCCGACGGTGCGGAGGATGCGTTCGCCCCCATCCTTGCCCAGGCCGGCGGCGATAGTCCGTTCGCGGCCAAAGCCGCCGTCCTCGGTCTTGGTGATGATCTTCCGCGTGGCAAACAGCACTGCATCGGACCACTCGGTCAGCAGCGCTGTCACATGCTTGTGCAGGCGCGGGGAATAGCGGTCGTAGGCGGCGTGCTCCGGGTCCTCGAACTTCTCGACCTTCGCGTGGGCCAGGAGGATCACGCACATGCCGCGCTGGTTGCGAAGCGTGCTGAGGTCCGCCAGCAAACGACGCCAGTGGGTCAGGGCGTGGATGTAGCCGCGGGCATAGCCGCCATCGACCTTCTCGATGCTGCTTGCGCCATACTGCTCACAGAGCGCATCCCACACCAGGCGCTCCAGCCAGTCGGCCGAGTCGATGACGACCGTCTCGAAGTCGTGCTGCTCGGTGATCAACGCCCGCAGCGCCGCTTCCACATCGGCAAGGCTCTTGGCCAGCGGGAAGCTGGCGCAGTCAATCTGGTCTAGGCCGTCTTCGGTGGGGATGAAGATCGGATTGGGTGCCTGGGCAGCGGTGGTCGACTTGCCGATGCCCTCGGTTCCGTAGATCAGCAGGCGCGGCGGGGAGTGCCTGCGCCCACGATGAATCTGCTCGATCATGGTCATGCGTGTTTCTCCGTGGCTTAGTTGAGGTACTGGGGCGGAAGCCAGGTCATGGCCCGGCGGCCAGAGACGGTGCAGGCGCGGCACGGGCCGTTGCGGACCAGCTTGTCGGCCCGCAGTTC
>JAGPEO010000258.1 GCA_018056925.1 Phycisphaerae bacterium | reverse complement strand
GTGCTGCACCGGCAGAACAAGGAGGTAATCCACCAGTTCGTCATGGGGCATTTCTTCCCCAGCTACCATTTCGACCTCGACAACACGCTCTACATGTTCAGTTCCGGCCGGTACGAATACCGCAACAAGGGGCTGGACATCTTCATCGACGCGCTGGGCGAGCTCAATCGCCGCATGCAGGCCGAGAATTCTCCGGTAACCGTGGTGGCGTTCATCATCACGCGCGCGGCCTACCGGGCCCTCAACGTGGAAACGCTCAATCGCCAGGCGATGTTTCACGAGCTGCGCGACACGTGCCAGGATATCGAGCAGACCATGGGGCGCCGGCTGTTCCACAAGGTCGCGACTGGCCGCCTGCCGGGCATCGGCGACCTGCTGGACGAATATGCGCTGGTACACCTCAAGCGGATGATGTACGCGATGCAGCGGCAGACGCTGCCCACCATCGTCACGCACGACCTGGTGGATGACACGCATGACCCGGTTTTGCAACACCTGCGCAGCGCGCGCCTCTGGAACCGTCCCGAAGATCGCGTCAAGGTGATCTTTCATCCCGAGTTCATGAGCAGCACCAGTCCGCTGCTGGCAATGGATTACGACCAGTTTGTGCGCGGCTGTCATTTGGGCGTGTTTCCGTCGTACTACGAGCCGTGGGGCTACACGCCGCTGGAGTGCGTCGTACGCGGCATCCCGGCCATTACCAGCGATCTGAGCGGCTTCGGGCAGTACGTCATGGAGAACTTTCCCGACCACGACACGGAGGGGATATTCGTGGCCCGCCGGCGCGACGTGAGTTTCGCGGCGACGGTGGCGCAAGTGGCGGGTTGGATGCACAGCCTGACGCGCATGTCGCGCCGCGAGCGGATCGCCCTGCGCAACCGCGTGGAAAGCCATGCCGAGGACTTCGACTGGAGCAGGCTGGAACAGCATTACGCCTCAGCCCGCCGCCTGGCCCTGCAGTTGCACTACCCCGGCCCGGACCGCGTTCCCGAAGCGCAGAAACAGACTTGAGAAACCGACTTCGAGGCGGTGGCGACGACCCCGGCTACAGCCTCGTCTCCCGCTGGAACTCGCGCTCGCGCTCCTGGCGTTCGCGCGTCGCCTGCTCCAGGGTCTGCCGTTCGACGTAGCTCAGGCTTTGCACCCCCTGCTCGGAAACCTTCTTCAAAATGCGGTCGATCTCCGCCTCACGCCGCTGCTGCTCGCTCATCTTGGCATCCCAGGCGCCGGGATTTGGATTCGGCGACGGCCGCCCCTCGGGATATTCGATCGGCGAGTGTGAACGCCTTCCTCGCGAACGCCGGCCAAAGAGCCGCTTGAACAAGCCGGGCCGGTCCGCCGGCTCGTAGACCGTAAACCGGTCGTCTTCAACCAGCATGCCGGCCTGCGCCATACGCAAGCGTTGCCAGCAGGTGAGCCCGCCAAAGATCGCGATGAAGAGCAGCATGCCGCCGCCCTGCAAGCCGCGCACGCCCAGGTATATCGCGCCTGCCAGCCCAATGTAGCACGCGATTATGGTTGCGCGCTGCAGGCCTACAAACGGCCAGACGATCGAATGCAGGATCTGCCCGCCGTCGAGCGGATAAATCGGCAGCAGGTTGAACGCCAGCAGGAAGTAATTCACATGATAGAACATCGCCAGCACTTCGACCCACACCGGGGCGAGGCGGCTGATTCGTACCGCGCTGAATGGGTTGATTGAGAACTCCACCGGCCCGCCCACCGTGGCGAGAATCGTCCCGCTGATCAGACACAGCAGCACGTTCACCGCCGGACCCGCCGCAACCGTGACAAACTGCGGCCATGGCCGCATGGGCGCGGCCGCGTAGGCCAATCCGCCTAGCGGCCACATCATGATGTCGTTCGCCTCTCCGCCCATCATTCGCGCGCCAAAGCAGTGTCCCAGCTCGTGGAGCAGCACGATGCCGAACAGCATGCCCCAAAACAACCCCTCGGAAAGCCGCGCCTCGGCCGGAGCGGTCAGCAGGATGTACCCGATCCAGATCAGGAACAGCACATGGACGCGCAGATTGATGCCGAAGAGCTGCCCGATTCGAATAGAACCGCCGAGAAAATTCATTCATCCAGTCCTTGCCCAGCGTTGGCGGGGCGCCGCGGCGCTGCCCTACCGGGTCGGCGTGCCGTGGTACTGATGATAGTAGAGCAGGGCCACTATGGTCTTGGCATCGACAATACGGCCGTCGGCCACCGCCCGCAGAGCCTCCGCATAATCCATCGGCTCCAGCCGGATCTCCTCGCCCGCTCCCAGAGCCTGCGGACCGGGGCGAAGGTCGCGGGCCACAAAAACGTGCATTTGCTCGGTGCAAATACCGGGCGTGGAATAAAACGCAACCAGCGGCGTTAAGCTGCCCGCCTGATAACCTGTTTCTTCGGCCAACTCGCGGCGGGCACACTCCAGCGGCGATTCGGGCGGATCCAGCGTGCCCGCCGGCAGCTCCAGCAGCTCGCGATCCAGGGCGATCCGATAGTTCGAGATCAGCACCACGCGGCCGTCGTCGAGAAGCGGCAGAATCACGGCCGCGCCCGGATGCTCCACAATCTCGTACGTGTGCAGCTTGCCGTCGCGTCCCGGCCTCTGCCGCCGGCGAACGACAAATCTGCGAGCCGTCAAAACAATTTCACCCGCGTCCAACGTGTGCTCCTGGTTTGGATGTTTCGCCGGACGCCCCGCCCGACGGTGACCGTTTCGCGGCCTAACGTGATACTCCGGAGATTTGGCCTGTGCTCAGATATCCAGATTCTTAACGCGAATCGCATTGTCCTCGATAAACTTCTTGCGATCCTCCACGTTCTCGCCCATCAGAATGCTGAACACGCGGTCAGCTTCGGCCGCATCCAGCTCGGACTGCTCCGGATCATCGGCCGTTTCGCCCACGATCACGCGCCGCATGATGCGATTGGCCGGATTCATCGTGGTTTCCCACAGCTCTTCCTTATTCATCTCGCCCAAGCCCTTGAAGCGCTTGATCTCGCGGCCGCGCGCCCCGACCGAGCGCACGGCGGCCGGCAGCTCGAGCAGATTGTTCAGCTCGACCGGCGGGCCGCTGGGCGGAACCAACACGAAAATGGCCGGGCTCAACTCGCCGGTGATCTGCTCTTCGCGGCGCAGGAAGAGATCTTGTGAGTCGCAGCCGAAGTCGGCCAGGCGCGCCAGGCTGGCTTGCAGGGCGGGGACCTCGGTCAGCTCGTTCTTGACGACCGAGAGGCCGCGGGCCAGGTGCTCGCGGCGGTAAGTTTCGAACTCTTCCTCGGCATAGAAATAGCCCTCCAGGCCGTCGGCGTGGGCGCGGATCAGCGGCAAGGCGCCGCTCGCGCTGCGGCGCTGCATGAATTGCCCCAGACTGATCCCGCGTCGCGCCAGGATGCGCGCCTGGGCTTCGATTTCCTCCACCAGGCGCAGTAGCTCAGCCAGCCGCTCGGGCGGCAGCGTGCGGACTTCCTGCTGCGGGCGGCGGATTTCCAGGGCCGCGCCGGCGCGTCCCAGGCGGGTCAGCAGCGCATTGAGCTCGCCGTCATCGAGCACATACTCCGCTTTCTTGCCCTTGGAGATTTGAAAGAGGGGCGGCTGCGCGATGTACACCACGCCCTTGTCGATCAGCGGCCGCAGGTGCCGGAAAAAGAACGTCAACAGCAGCGTGCGGATGTGCGAGCCGTCCACGTCGGCGTCGGTCATCAGGATGATGCGCCCGTAGCGCAACTTGGAGGCGTCGAACTCCTCCGCTCCGATGCCCGTCCCGAGGGCGCGAATGATCTCGAGAATCTCCTCGTGGCTAAGCACCTTGTGCAAACGGGCCTTTTCCACGTTCAAAATCTTGCCGCGGATGGGCAGAATGGCCTGCGTCTTCGCGTCGCGGTAGCCTTTGGCCGAACCGGCCGCCGAATCCCCCTCCACGATGTACAGCTCCGTGGAATCCACGTCGCGGCTGGAGCAATCCACCAGTTTGCGTGAGAAACCGCCGCCGGACATGGCTGATTTGCGGGCGGTCTCGCGGGCCTTGCGGGCGGCCTCGCGGGCCAAGGCGGCCTGCACCGCCTTGGTGACGATGCGCTTGGCGTCGGCCGGGTGCTCCTCCAGGTACATGCCCAGCATCTCGCCCACGACCGTCTCGACGAACGTGCCGACTTCGCCGTTGCCCAGCTTGGTCTTGGTCTGCCCCTCAAATTGCGGCTCGGGCACTTTGACCGCAATCACGGCAGTCAGGCCTTCGCGCGTATCATCGCCCGTCGGCGTCGGGTGGTTCGGCTTCAGCAAGTTTTCCTTGCGAGCATAGTTATTCAAGGTGCGGGTCAAGGCGCTCCGGAAGCCCGACAGGTGCGTTCCGCCCTCGACCGTGTTGATGTTGTTGGCGAACGAGAGGATGTTCTCGTTATAGCCGTCGGTGTACTGGAACGCGATCTCGCAAATCAGCCGCTGCTCCGGGTCCTCGCGCTGGAAGTACACGGCCGGGTGCTGGGCCTGCTTGCCTTCGTTTAGGTGCTCCACGAACTGGCGGATGCCGTGCTCGAAGAAGAACTCCGCGTGCTTGTCGCTGCGCTCGTCCGTCAGCGTAATGCGCAGTCCGGAATTGAGGTACGCCAGTTCCCGCAGCCGTTTCTCGAGAATGTCGTAGTGAAAATCGGTCTCGCGGAAAATCTCGGGGTCCGGCTTGAAGTCCACGCGCGTGCCGGTGCGGCTGCTGCGGCTGATGGCCTCGAGCGGGCGCGTGGTTTGGCCGCGTTCGAACCCGATCACCCACACGTGCCCGTCGCGCTGCACCTGCACTTCCATGCGTTCTGACAGCGCATTGACCACGCTTACGCCCACGCCATGCAGCCCGCCGGAAACCTTGTAGGCGTTGCGGTCGAACTTCGCGCCGCCGCCCAGTTTGGTCAGGCACAGCTCGACGGCTGACATGTTGTATTCTTCCTTCATGCCGACCGGGATGCCGCGCCCGTCATCCTCGATGCTGACGGTGCCGTCCGCCTTGATTACCACGCTGATGTTGCGGCACGCCCCAGCCATGGCCTCGTCGATTGAGTTGTCGACTACTTCATAGACCAGGTGGTGCAGGCCGCGCAGGCCGGTATCGCCGATGTACATGCTCGGCCGCTTGCGGACATGCTCGGTGCCCTCCAGCACCTGGACCAGACTCTCGTCATACGCCGGCGCCGCCTGTGTGAGCTGCACGCTAGGGCCCTCAGCCAGGTTATTGTTTTCCAGACCCATTCTCGTCCAAGACAATCCTTATGGCTCGCAAGTGTGGCAGTGTGCGCCGCAGCCGCTGCTGTAGCTTTCGCCGCTGTCCCAGCAGTGAAAAGCGCGTCACTGGGTCATCGACCTTGACGCACAAGACCCCGCCGGTGAAGGTCTCTACCCGCGTCGAATGCCGCACGCTCTCCGGGACCGCCTCGCGCCAGGCCTCGTGCACCAGCGCCTCTTCGCACGGTTCCGCAGCCGGCCCCGCAAAGAACTCGGCTAGCGCCGCACCCAGTGGCTGCACCTTGTACTGGCGCCGGTTCGCAACGGCCCGTTCGAACTGGCGCTGCCCAATCTCGTAAGTTGGCCTGCGCGTCATCACGCTAGCGAAACCGGCATGACCACGTATAGGAACTCGTTCTTATCGCCGCCTGTGATTACGCCCGGCCGGAAGGGCTCCTGCATCTCTATGTGTACCTGCTCAAACGGCAGGACCTTAAGCGCGTCGCTTAAGAAAGCGGGGTTGAACCCGATCG
>JAGPEO010000257.1 GCA_018056925.1 Phycisphaerae bacterium | reverse complement strand
AAGGTCTTGGCCGATCCGCGGCGGCGGTCCTTATCGGAATACATTCGGTCGATCAGTTGCTGGAACTCACGGATTTGCAAGAACACCTGCCTTTCCACGATTTCTTACGGCCGATTTGGGGCCGACACCGGTATACTTGCGGCGCAGAGTATACCGCGCTTGCAGGCTTGAGGCTGCTCGTGCCGTGGGACGCACGACTCGTGCTTAGGGCTGCGTGACCGACCGCTACCGGGTAGCGCGGTGTAGGTCGCGGCAGCCGTGGGTGAGCTATGGCATTCGAAATATCGACCGTCCAGATGTGGGAAGGCGACAGCGAGGACCGCCCGGGCATCCTGTCGGACCAGCTTGCGGAGATCATGCGCGCCGGGGCGTCTTTGGAGATCATCGTCTCGCGCCCCAGCCCCCGGCCGGGCGGCCCGTGCAAAGTGCTTCTGGGTCCGCTGCGCGGCGAGGAGGAGGCTCAGGCCGCGCGGTACTCGGGTCTGACCCGCAACGGTGAACACTGGCTGCGCCTGGAAGGCCCGGACCGGCCCTGGTTGGCGGCGGGCATTGCGCGCACGGTCGCCGACCACGGCATTAACATCAGTTCCTTCACCGGCGCGGCCATCGGGCAGCGCTGCGTGATCTACATTTCGTTCGCGACCGAAGGCGACGCGCGCCGCGCGGCAAAGGTCTTGGAGCCGATACTCGGGTAACCCCCGAGAGCAGAGCCGGGGCGTGTCGCCCCGAAATGCCGCCAGAAGTTTCTCCTCTGCGCAACCAAGGCAACCGCCAAGACGCCGAAAGCGCCAAGACCGCAGAGAATAAGGTGCGGCGAGGCCTATCTCGTAATCGCCTATTTGTGAGTCTGCCGGCATCCGCGGCCTCACAGTGGCAAAGACGAAGACGGCAAACACGCTGGGCGGCGTCCAAAGCCGGCTAGCTGGATTCGTCCCTCTGCCACGTTGATTGATCGGCCGCCGTGTTGGTTGCAGGCCGCGTATCGCCCGGCGGCGCCGGCTGGCTACGGCGTGCTTTCCTCCGGCTCCAGTGCCGGTCCGCTGATCGGTTCAGCCGGCAGCGGCACAGCACGCAGGTGCGCCAGCGCGGCCGACAGCAGATCATCGCGCTGCCCACCGAACGCCTCGGGCGAGCCTTCGAAGCGAATGTCCGGTTCGATGCCGCGTTCGTCGAGCGGCTTGCCGTCGGGCAGCAGGTCGACCCATCGCGGCAGACTGACCGTGATGCCACCGCCCAGTTCCAGCATCATTGGATTACCGCTTGAGCCGCAGGTACGGTCGCCCATGGTCGTGACCTGCGGGCATTCGCCCATCATGGCCACGAACGACTCATTGCTGCTCATGCAGCGCTGCCCGATCAGCAGAACCACCGGCCGGTCGTAGCGCCAAGGACCGCGCGGCTCGATGCTGCGCGGTTTCTTGTCCGTGAGATCGGAGTGGCCGGGCCCGTCGCGGTACTGGCTGTAACCGTAGGTAATGGCGCGATCCGCAAAACGCGCGGCCACGAGTTGTGCCAGCGTTTCGTCGCCGCCGCCGTTCAGGCGCACGTCTACAATCAGGCCGCGCGTGCCGCGCATCTGCTCAAGGACTTCATCGCAGGCCCGCGGCAGACGTGGATTGCTCCATTCGGGAATGAATATGTAGCCAACATGGTCGTCCGTCACCGCCCAAGCCAGTCGCCCCACCCCTGAATTGATCTGCCCCAGCAAAACTGCCCAGGCGGCCGGATTCGCGTTGACGGGACGCAGACGACGGTAGACTTCGACCGGTACCCCATCGACGCTGACCCAGATATGCAGGTCGCGCAGCGGCCGCAGCATGCGGGCGCACACTTCAGCGAAGCTATCCGGATCGCCGGCAGCCAGGGCCTGGGGTCTGTACTGCTCGCGCAAGGCATTCCAGTCCACTTCCGGCCGCAGCACGAAACCGGCATAGCGTTCATCGTAAGTCTTCCACAACTTGTCGAAGGCCTGCTCGGCCAGGCGGGCGTCGAATGGCTTCTGCGCCGGCACGCTGCGGGCCTCAAAGGCATTGATGTACTCGGCCGTTTTTGCCGCAGTATTCACCACGAAGAACCGGCGTTTGCCGTCGCGCACGTCAACGTCAACCGTCATGTCCTCGCGCGGCGGGATCATGGCGTTGCCACCGGCCTGGTAGCTGGCGTTCATCTTGACGGTCGCCACCCGGCGCATCAGGCCCGCCAACTCCTTCCGGCCGGCCGCATGCACCGTCGCGGGCGGAAACAAGGTGGCGATCTCCCGGGGGTGGAAGCGCAGCCAAACGTGCGTGATCGGCTCCTGCTGTCCCTGGGGACTGCTCAGCGTGGCGGCGTCGCGCGGCACAATCACGGCCCACACCGCGCCGTCGGCACAGTGGCCGATCCCGACGTCCGCCGCTCCGGTCGCGATCTGTAACCGGTCGCCGATGCCGAACTTGAACTCAGTCAGCCCATAGATGTCGTCTTGTGCAAAAGTCCAGGCCCGCGCCCGCCCCGGATCGGTGTCGCCCGCCTCCAGAGTTGTCGGGTAGCGAGCGGCGAGGTCGACGCCGGCCTGGCTGGCTGGCGCGGCCGGTCCGGATGGGGCTTGCGCAGGTTGGGCGTCACGCGCCAGAGCAAGCGTCGAAAAGGCGCAAGTCCAGGCCAGGCACGCAGTTGCGCGGCAGAGCAGCAGCGACATTTCTTCTCCTTTCGTGGGCGACGGGGAGCGCGTGTTCATATTTTCATACGAAATGTCGCGCCGCAGCCCTCAAATGATTACGTGATTACGCCGCTCACCTAGATTGCATGCAGCACACGCCGCATGCTCTCCAGTGCGGCGGAGCCGGATCCTACTCGCACTTTTCAGGTTGCGTCGAACACGTGGACGCGGTTACGGCCCGAATGGCGGCCCATGCTGTCCGCAACCCTGTGATTCCCAGCAGCAATGCGCCGCCCACTATCGCGGCCGTCCACACGGGCCACGTCCCGTGCGGCATTGGTGACGCCAGCGCGAGGACGGGCGCCAACGCCAGCATCGCCCATGCTCCCACATTGTCTCGCCGCGACCAAAACAGTGACTCGCCCCAACTGCCGCACGCCCAGGACCAAAGCTGCGTCGCGCCGGTGAATAGCCATACGAGCACCACCTGCCCCGTCCACAGGCCACACAGGAAGCGCCAGCGCGGGCCGAAGTCCAGGACGTGGACGCCGCCGAGCAGCGCCGCGATCAGGACCGCCGCATACGCCCACGCGAGCCGAGCCGGCGGAACGCCACGTTGCCGCGTGCGGCTCGCGAAAAGCCAAAAACCCGCCAGGAGCGCGCCGACGTACAGGCCGGTACAGCGCTGACAGACAGGCAGCGCCGCGCCGTCAACAACGAAGCAGCGCTCCTGCCCGCACAGAAAGTCAAAGACCGCCGTCAGCGTTTCCATATGCGGCAGTGACAGACGATGGTGCGACGAATGCAATCCACTGTGCGACGTCCACTAGGGTTTCGCGGGCTGCGTCGCCGCCGGGTCAATCGGCGGAATCGGCACGCGCGTCAGCTCCTGGCCCGCGGGCGAGAAGAAGACGATGGCCGAGAGCCTTTCGGAGTCTTGCATGAGCTTGAGAGCGACGCGCTGGCTGTCCGGCGAGAAGGTCGGCTGCGTAAGCAGATTGTCTTCGCTGTGCCAGGTATTGAGTAGTTCGCCGGCGGTGGTTACGAAGTAGACGTCGGGTTCCAGCTCGATAACGGCGTGGCGTCCATCCGGAGCGACGGCCAGAACGGCTCTTTCGATTTCATTTTTCTGCTCCTCGCGCGGGGGCAGGTCAATCGGCACGGTTTTGAGCAGGGCGCCCTGGGCGTCCAGGAATCGCAGGACGACACCTGAGCCGGCCTCGGCCTGCTCCAGCACCACTAGCGTACCAGCGGCGGTCCAGGAGAATCCGGCCATGGACTTCGCATTTCCAGCAGGCACGTAGAGCGACTTCTTGCCATCTGTCTGGATAAGGGCGAGCGCGTCATCCTGGAAGACGGCCAGCACTTTACCGTCGGGCGAAAGGGTCGCCGCGGCGGCTGGCGCGATCACGCGTTCCACCCGGGAAGTGGCGGGGTTGACGCGCAGCACCGTATTGCCGGCCGTCAGATAGACCCACTGGCCGTCCGGGTCGTATTGCGGCTTGAGCGTCAGGTAGGCGATCAAAAGGCGGTCCTCGCACAGCCCGGGAAAGCTGAGCGGGGTCGCGGAGAGGACAGTGCCATCTTTTGCGTTTCGGGTCACCAGTTGCGCTGGCAGTTCCGGGCAGGCGCGCGCCTTTTCCCAATACTTGTTCAAGGTCTCACTGCTGGGCAAGCCTATCTCCGCATCCACCAGCGCCGGAGCCGAAGTGGGGGCACTGGCCGGAGCGCCGGGCTGTGCGGGTGCAGTCCACTCCACCGGCGCGATGGCGCTAAGCTGTTGCTTGCGGCTTTCAAATTCCTGGTTGAACTCTTCGAGGGCGTCCGCGCTCAGCAACGGTATTCGCAGATATGCCAGGCGTGTGCCGTCCGGACTGAAGGCCGGCGCGCAGAGCATCTCGGCCGCCGTTTCCTCCAGAATGCGCAGCTCTTTCGCGTCGTGGACGACCATCAGCCGTGACAGATGCTTGCCGGCCAGCAGCAGATCGGCCTGCGGTTCGTACGCGTGCAGGGTGACAAAAGCCAGTTGCTTGCCGTCCGGCGACCAGGCCATCGGGCTGTCGTTGCATGCCAGGATGTGGCACACCAGGGCCACGCCGCCCACCGTGATCGCCGCTATAGCCGAACCCGCCATGCGCCGGCCTGTAACTACGTTTCGTACCATGATGGCTTCCTCGAATAGCAGTTCACTTGCGCGGGCTGCGCCCGGAGTCTACTTAACAGAGAGCGTACCGAGATTCTGGTGCCGTGAACCAGCAGGGACAGGCTGATGCGCCGCTTTCGCGGGCAGCGTTCGAAGACCACTGTCCGCAGCAAACGTTGCATTCGCGGCCAGCTCGGCCGGAGCATTATACGCCAATACATTCCCTGCATCGAACGCAAGTCGAGTGCTCCGGTGGCGCAGACCGGGGTGTGGAAGTTGTAGTGGCTCAGGTCCGGGTCCACCTCGGCCAGAGACCCGCGGGCCGCCTCCGTCCCCGGATTGGGCGTCAGCGGGATGATGAAGCAGTAGTCGGGGCGCAGGCGGTCCTGCCAGCGCAACAGCCGCCGCAGGTCGGCCCAGGTATCGCCCGGCAGGCCGAAAATGAGGCTGCCGATGATGTACACCTGCGGGTATTTCTCGCGCAGGATGGCGATGGCCTCGCGGCAGACTTCCGCGTCGTTGTGGTGTTTGCCCACGGTGGTCAGGCCGCGCGGGTCGTCGCGCTCCAGGCCTATAACCGCCTGGCGCAGGCCGGCCCGCACCAGCTTTCTCAAGATTCCCAGCTTCTCATCGCGCACGATGGCATCCGCCCGCAGCCAGGCCGTATGCAGGGTCCGCGCGACGCCACGCGGCGAAACCAGTTCCGAGCGCAGCATGCGCTCGGCCCACTGGTCCGACCATTCGGGGATGGCGTTGAAGGTCGGGTCCACCCAACCGAAGGTCCGGCGGCCATACTCGCGGTACAGCCAGTGCACTTCCTCGAAGCTGCGCTCCGCGCTCTTGGTTCGCACGCGCGGGCGCACCTGGCCGTTGCCATTGAGGCTCTCGCCCATGTGCTTCCAGAGGATGCAGAACCCGCAAGAGTCGACGCACCCGCGCGAATGCTCGAGGCTGACGAGCTGCGGGTGATTGCGGG
>JAGPEO010000256.1 GCA_018056925.1 Phycisphaerae bacterium | reverse complement strand
CCGGGAAGCTTTGGTACGACCGGCAGTGTCGGAATTGGCGGCGCCGGAACGACCCAGGTTCAGGTCGGAACAGGCCCTGGATTCCCCAACGATTTTCGGCTTCTGTCGGTGGCAAACGGGCGGCTGGTCGAGCTGTTGATCAACCCGCCCACGCTCGTCCCGATCGGCCCGGCCAACCTGACGGGAACGGCAATAGCTGCTGCTCCGGACAACACGCTCTTCGGGGTCAGAAGCACTCCGGCCGGTGACACGCAACTGGTCGAGATATCTCCGACGACCGGGGCAGTCACGCCAGTCGGACCCGTGAGCGACCTGACGAACTTCACGGGTACGGGGCGGGCCCCCAACGCCGTCGCCTTTGCCCCAACCGGCACGCTATTCGCCAGTCCGGGCAACATCCTGTTCGGAATCGACCCGCTTACAGGACAGACCACGTCGATACTGACGGGCACTACTTTCAACGCGTTCACCTTCACGCCGGGCGGGACTCTGGTCGGAACGACAACTGCCGGTCTGGGGACGATTGACATCAATACGGGACTTACTACGGGGCTCGTGTCGACCGCCAACCAAATTCCATTTGCTCCCGCTATTCAGGGCCTGACGTTCGGCCCCGACGGCTTTCTTTACGCCGTCACCGACCCGTTCGCGGGGCAGGCCAACCTAATACGTATTGACCCCATTACCGGGGTTTCCGTACTGCTGGCCACGTACAACAGCAATCTGTTCGGCCTGGCCGTACAGCCGCTATAGCGGGTCCGACAGACTACAGATTTGCTCTGGACACTTTCTCTACCGCCTGTGGCAAGACTTCAAACAAACGCTGGATATCCGCCGCCGTATTGAACCGCCCCAGGGAGAAGCGGATCTGGCCTTGGCCGATGTGCGGCTCGATGCCCATGGCCTGTACCACGCGCGACGGCTCCAGGGAACCGCTGCTGCAGGCCGCTCCGCTGGATACACAGATGCCGTTCTCGCTCAGCAGCATTACCAGCGGCTCAGAACTCAGGCCGGGGAAACAGGCGCAGCAGGTGTTTGGCAGGCGCTCGGCGCCCGCTCCGAGGATCAAGATGTCCGGGAAGCGCCGCCGCAGCTCCGCTTCGAGCTGGTCACGCAACGCACGCACTTGGTCCATGCCGCCGTCGCCCAGCTCCTGCAGAATCTGACACGCCGCGCCCAGACCGATGATGCCCGGCGCGTTCAAAGTCCCCCCGCGCCGCTTGCGCTCCTGTCCGCCGCCGATCATCATTGCCCGCAGCGGCGTGTTGCGCCGCACGTAGAGCGCGCCGACGCCCTTCGGGCCGTAAATCTTGTGGCTGCTGAGCGAAAGCAGATCGACGCCCAGTTCTTCGACGTTGACGCGCGTTTTGCCGAGGGCGTTGACCGCGTCCGTGTGTACCGGGACGCCGCGCTGGTGGGCGATGGCGGCGACCTCGCGCAATGGGAAAATCACGCCCGTTTCGTTGTTTGCGAGCATGATGGAGACGATGGCGGTATCGTCGCGGATGTTGGCCGCGAGCTGGTCGAGGTCGAGCCGTCCCTCACGATCGACAGCGATCGACGTGACCTGGAATCCCTCGCGCTGGAGCGCCTCGCATGGCTCGAATATGGCGTGATGCTCGACGGCCGAGATGACGACGTGCCGCTTGCTGGCCCGGGCTGCCAGCACGCCGCGCAGCGCGAGGTTGTCGGCCTCGGTGCCGCCGCTGGTGAAAATAATCTCCGTCTCGCGCGCTCCGATCAGCCGCGCCACCTGCGTGCGGGCCTCCTCGATGCGCCCGGCGACGCGCGAGCCGAATTGGTGAGCGCTCGAGGGGTTGCCGTATTCGTCGGAGAAGTACGGCAGCATTTGCGTCAGCACGCGCGGGTCAACGCGCGTCGTCGCGTTGTTGTCGAGGTAAGTGATTGCCACGCCGGCTCCGATCCGCTGAGAACTCTTACAGCATTTTAGCCCGCAGCATTCTAGTCGAGCAGCGTTCGTCGGCCAGTGTGCCCGCGGCGGCCGGCCGTTGGGCTACGCGGAGATTGACGTTACTTCCGCGCGCCGCCCGCGGCAGCTTTCGCGCCCGTGCGCGCCGCCAGCGTCCGCCGGATCAGTTCGGGTATATCTGCCGGAGCGGCCGTTAATACGGCCGCGCCTATTTCGGCGGCAACCTTGGGCATACCGTACACGGCACATGATTCACGGTTTTGCGCCAGTGTCAGCGCGCCGGCCTGCCGCAGCCGCAGCAGTCCGCGGGCGCCGTCGTCGCCCATGCCGGTGAGCAGCACGCCGACGGCGCGCTCGCCGAATGGCAAAAGTGATTCGAATAGCACGTCCACGCTCGGACAGTGGCGGCCGATCGGTCGTTGGTGACTGTAGCAGACGCGACATGATTGGCCGGTCCGCCGCGCCGTGAGGTGCGTGTCGCCGCGGGCCACCAGGGCGCGGCCGGGTGACAAAAGGTCGCCCTGACGGGCCTCGGCGACGCTCATGGCGCTAAAGCGATCAAGCCGCTCGGCGAAGCTGGCGGTGAACATCGCCGGCATGTGCTGCACGATCAATACCGGCGGAAAGTCGGGCGGAGCGTTGGCCAGCATGATGCGCAACGCCTCCGGGCCGCCGGTCGAAGCGCCAACGCCGACCACGAAGCGCCGCGGGTCGAGGCCGCCTTCCGCAAATGACCTGGCGCGCCAGGCCGCCAGACGCGCCGGCGAAACGGGGCGAAAATCGCGGGCCGCAACATGTAGTTTCTGGGCCAGTTCGTCCGCGAGCTTCCCCCACGCGAGCGCGTCCTCCGCCTCGGGCTCGGTGATGAAATCCATCGCGCCGCGCGCCATGGCCTGTAGGATGCGCGTTCTGCTCTGAGGTTCACTTTGCCCAATGGCAATCACGGGCACCGGATAATACTGAAGCAGACTGCGCAGCAGCGTCGCCCAATCCGAAAGCCCCACGTCGAGCAGAATCACGTCCGGATGATGCTCAATGACCGCCAGCCGGGCTTCCCAGGCGTCTGCCGCCCAGTTGCCGATTCGCACTTCCGGGTGCCGCGCCAGGAGTTGCGTCAGACGACGCCACAGCGTCGGCCGCGACTGGATCACCAGGGCCTTGATCGGCCCCGCCGGCCTCATGCCGCGGCCTCCGCGCGGCGCGCCGCGTCGTTGCGATCATCGACGCAGGCATGCCCGCGCCTCGCGCCTGGGAGGGACGCCCGTGCTTCTGGTGGCCTCGTTGGCGGCTTGCCTGCCACGGACCTCATCCGCGCCTCTGATAAATGGTCGGCCGAACGTAGGTCAGCGGGTGACTGATCGAATTCAAGCTTTCAGAATGCCCGATCAGCAGATATCCGCCCGGCCGCAGGTGTTCCGCCAGGCGATTCACCAACGTGGCCTGCGTGGGGCGGTCGAAGTAGATCATTACATTGCGGCAGAAAATGAGGTCGAACGGATAGCGAAACGGGAAATTGCCCGCGATCAGATTCAGCCGCGCGAACGTGATCATCCGCCGCAGCTCCGGCACGACCCGCATCAGGCCCTGGCCCGCGGCTGTGAAGTAGCGCCGCCGAAACGACTCGGGCACTGTCCCCAGGCGGTGTTGCTCGTACGTGCCTTGCTCGGCCCGCTCCAGCACGTTGGTCGAAATATCGGTGGCCAGTATCTTCACCTCAATGCCCGTGTACGTGCACAGAGCATCGTGCGCCGTCATCGCAATGGAGTAGGGCTCCTCGCCGCTGGAACACGCCGCGCTCCAGATGCGCACGTCGTGGCGGCGGCGGCGCCAGACCTCGTCGCTCGCCCAGTCGCGCAACACCTGTCCGAGAAAGTCGAAGTGCTGCTTCTCGCGAAACAGGTGCGTGGTATTCGTGGCTATGGCGTCGATCACGGCGCACAGTTCGCGGCCGCTGGCGTCCTTGCGCACGTATTCGTAATAGGCGCGGAAGGATCGGAAGCCCCCCTGGCGCAGCCGCTTTCCCAGCCGTGCCCGCACCAGTTGCATCTTCTGCCCGCCCAGATTGATGCCACTGTGCTGGTACACCAGTTGCCGAAAGAGCTCGTACTCCTCGGCCGTCAGGTCCCGCAGTGTCTCAATGACGTTCATTCACGTGCTCACCCCAGGGCCTCAACCGGGCGGGTCGGCCACATACTGGCAGTACAACGGTTCGCCCGCCACATATACTCGGCAGTCCTGCTCCCCCAGATTCTCCGGCGGGCGGACGTGCGCCCCGTGGCAAACGGTCGGAATGGTCAAGGTGAACACCGACGCCGTGCCATACCAGGCCGTCACCAATTGGCCGCATAGCACGTTGATGAACTCGCGGCAGGCATCCTCGGCCGCCGCCGCGGCCTCGTCCGGCTGCGGTTCGACCCCCAGCAGGTTGGCCGCCAGTTGATGCGCGAATTTCCGAGTACACCAGCAGCGCAACGTGCCGGCAGTGGGACCGCAGTGGTTGATTTCAAAGTGCAGCCAATCGGTAAAGACCGCACCCGGGGGCGCCTCGTCTTCGCCGATCAGGTATGCCAGCCGGCCGAGCACCTCATTGACCAGGACGCCCACGTCGGGTTTGGCGGGCGTCTGTAGTGGGCATTGTTTCATCCGGTGTTCGAAGTCCATAAGCACTTCCTGTGAAGCTTCTTCAACCTGGTCGCCACGGCCGCCGGCTACGGCGCCGGTGTACTTACGTCGATTTCGCAACTCGGCAGAATCGCTACTGAGCCCGTACGCGAATTGACCGCCACAATTTCCGTGGCGTTCTCAACCTTGCGCTCTTCAATCCGCACTGGGCCGTGCAGCAGCGCTCCAATGCGCGCCTCGCGCGCCCCGAACGCAATCCGCACACCGGGCTGACAGGCGACGTTCACCTGAACGTAGGGCGTGCCGCTCGGGTGCGATTGCTCGTGCAACTGCTGCCGCCGGGCCTGCAACTCATCGACCGCCGTGTCCAGCTCATTCGCGCGGCCCATCAGCTCGGTCGCCGCTTCGCGCTGCTGGGGCGTTAGGCGTTTGACGTTCGCCATTAGGGGCGCGATCTTCTCGCGTATGCCCGCCGCCAGCTTTTCGTGTCCGTCGATCTCCTGCTCGATGCGCCGCTGTTCGCGCAGCGCCCCTAAGCTCGCCCCAACCGCAACGCAGGTGGTTATGCCTGATTCGCTGCCCAGCACCGAAACTTCTATGCCCTCGCGCGCCCAAATCGTCCCGCCGATGATCGTGCCGCCCCGGCTGCGAAACACAGCAGGCGTCCGCACGCGGCTGTTCAGCGTCTCGGTTTCAATGCGAATGTCGCCGCCGGCCTCGACGTTCGATTCATTGCAGAAGCGGGCCGCAACGCTGCCGCCCACACGCACGCCGCCCGCTCCTTCACGCCCACAAATGCCGCCCTGTACCCGCAGATCACTGTCCACGTCGATTTCAGCCGCCTCGATCGCCCGGCCAACCGTCAGCGAGCCGCTCGTGCGCACGCGAAAATTCGACTTCACTGTCCCGCGCACTTCAACGTCTACGCAGACGTCCAGACTTCCAGAGTCAAAGTCAACATCGCCGCGAATCTCCAGCCGCGGTTCGACTTTCAAACGCAGTCCGTCAATGACCAGACGACCATCGACTTGGGCCAGCAACGCCCCGTTCTCGGACTCCAGCAAGCCGTGACCGAGGCAAACCTGGGCGCGGGTTTTGCGCCGCGCCGGAATCTCGCGCCCGAACACGTCCCGGCCCGATGAGCCGGTCCGGCCGCGCTTGATGCGTCCGATAGCCGTTCCAGCCGAGACAGTCTTGATCATCGAGCGCGCAAAGTGGTC
>JAGPEO010000255.1 GCA_018056925.1 Phycisphaerae bacterium | reverse complement strand
GTATGGCTGGGAAGCGACTGTCGTTACGCGTGATCCGGCCGCGACCCGCGACCGCATGGTGCCTGCGGACGCGGCCTTGTTGCGCGACATCGGGCGAGACACACGCGTGGTCCGCGTGGCGGAAGAGGCGCGTCTCAGCCCATGGGCGGCCGCTCTGCCGCGGATCGACGTGGGCTATACCTGGCTCGAACCAGCCCTGGCCGCGGCCAAGGCGCAGATAGCGAGCTGGGGGCCGGACGTGGTACTGATCACGATGTCTCCGTTCTCGCTGGCGTTTCTGGGGTGGAGATTGCAGCAGGAGGCCGGCGTCCCGGTGGTGTACGACCTGCGTGATCCGTGGGCGCTCGACGGCTGGCGCCTGCATGGAACACGGCGGCGCTGGCGGCGGGATCTGGCGGTCATGAAGGACACGCTCAAGGCCGCCGATGGCGTCATTGCCAACACGCCCGATGCGGCGCAGGCCATCGCCAAGGCCGTGCCCTCCCTGTCGCCGCAGCGCCTTACCTGCATTACCAATGGCTACGATGCGGAGGACTTTGCCTCGCCGGAGCCGGCCCGCCCCGACCCGCGCGAAGCCCCACATTTCCGGCTCGTACACACTGGTACACTGCTTACGGACTGTCTGTATGTCTATCGTGGGCCGCTCGGATGGCTCAAGCGGCTGAAGCATTACCGTCCGGAACCGATCGATACGTCCGGCCGCACACCATTCCACCTTTTGAAAGCCATAGCAATACTTCGCGCCCGCGGTCATCCCTGCGGGAGCCGCATCCGCCTGCAGCTCGTTGGCGGCGATGACCCGCAGACGCGCCGGTGCGTGCGCGAATCGCCGGCCCCGGACTGCGTCGAGCTCACCGGCTACGTTTCACACCCCGAATCGGTGCGGTACGCCCGGCAGGCCGATGCGCTGTTCTTGCCGTTGCACGGGTTGCCCCCGGGCTACCGCAGCTTGATCGTCCCCGGAAAGACCTACGAATACCTGGCCACGCGCCGCCCAATACTCGGCTGCCTGCCGCCCGGCCACGCGCGCGACCTGGTCGAGCGCTCGGGCCGCGGGTTCTGTGCCGAGCCGTGCGACGCAGCGAACATCGCGCACGCGTTGGCCGACTTGTTCGACACCTGGCGCAGCGGGCGCTTGAAGGCGGCGGAGGACGCGGATTTCCTAAACCGTCTCGAGCGGCGCACCCTGACTCGGCACCTGGCGGCTTTTCTGGATCAACTGGCGCCGGCAAGGGCGGAACCCGCAACGGGCCGCGGTCCTGCAGTCATACATAACCACGCACCGGGGCATTTGCCGGAGAGTCGGAGCGTCCCATGCAACCGAACGTAGGCATTGCCGGCTCCAATTTGGAATACGTGGGGCAGACACTGTTGCACCCACTGGGCCTGGTGGCAGCACTGGTGTTGGGCGTATTGATGCTGATCCTGCCGCGCCGCACGGCCGTGTTGCCAATGATCGCCATGGCGTGTTTTCTCGCGCCCGTCCAGCGTCTGGTCATATTGGGCCTGGATTTGAACCTCTTGCGGATACTGATGCTCTTCGGCTGGGTGCGACTGCTGGTGCGCGGCGAACTGCACGGCTTTCGCTGGAAGGCGATCGACAAGGTCGTGCTGGCGTGGGTGGTTGCCGGCGCTTTCATCTACACTATCCAGCAGGGGACCAGTCAGGCATTAATTAACCGCCTCGGTAATGCTTACGATGCGTTGGGGATGTACTTTCTGTTCCGCTGCCTTGTGCGTACCTGGGATGACATTGCGCGGACGGCGCTGGGATTCGCGATCATCAGCGTGCCGGTGGCCATGGCTTTCCTGGTCGAAAACCAGACCGGGTACAATGTGTTCTCTACCCTTGGAGGTGTTGAGGAAAGCACCTTGGTGCGTGAAGGTCGTATACGCTGCCAAGGCGCATTCTCGCACCCCATTCTGGCGGGCTGCTTCTGGGGGTCGATAATGCCGCTGATCGCATCGCTGTGGTGGAATGACCGCCGGCAGCGAGTGTGGGTGGTGATCGGCCTGGGCTGCGCCGCGATAATCGTCCTGTGCTGCGCATCCAGTACACCTGTCGTTTCTGTGGTGATCGGCGCCATGGCCGCCGCGCTCTACCCATTCCGCCGCTATCTGCGCACCATTCGCTGGACCGTACTCATCGGGCTCGTCTGTCTGCACCTGCTGATGCGCGCCCCGGTCTGGCACCTGCTTTCGCGCGTCCAGGCCGTGGGGGGCTCGACCGGCTGGCATCGTTACCACCTGATTGATCAGTCAATTGCACGCGTGGGCGAGTGGTGGCTGTGGGGCACGCCGAGCACCGCGCATTGGGGCATGGGCCTGCGCGACGTCACCAACCAGTACGTTCTGGAGGGAGTGCGCGGCGGACTGCTGACACTAGTGCTCTTCGTGATTCTGATAGCCCTGGCTTTTCAGGGGCTCGGACGGCGCCTGCAGCGGGTCGAGCATGCGCCCGCGCAGCGCGCCATGGTGTGGGCCCTGAGTGTGGCCCTCTTTATGCACGCAATGAACTTCCTGGCCGTGTCGTACTTCGGACAGATCATAATGATCTGGTTCCTGATCCTGGGAGTGGCCGGGGCGCTGACGCCGTCCCAGGTCACGACCGAAGGCTACTATGTGCGAACCGGCCTGCCGGTTGTGGCGCATATGCGCGCCGGAGTACGGGCATGAGCCAAGCACTGCACAGTACACCTGTTGCGTCGGCCTGCCGCCCGAACGCCGCAGTATGCGACGTGACCGTGATTATCGTCAGCTACAACACTCGGCTGCTCACGCTGCAGTGCTTACGCTCTGTCTTGGCAGAGACGCGGCACTGCTCGCTTGAGATTATAGTTGTTGACAACGCTTCAGTTGATGGTTCGGTCGAGGCGATCGCCCGCCAGTACCCAGGCGTGACGCTGATTGCCAACCACGAGAACCGCGGGTTCGCTGCGGCCAACAATCAGGGCCTGCGGCTGGCGCGCGGGCGCTACCTACTGCTCTTGAACCCGGATACCGTCATCCTCGACGGCGCCATCGATCGTATTGTGGCGTATGCCGACCAACGCCCGGAGCTAGGCATAGTCGGCTGCCAGGTGCTGCAAGACGAGCACACAGTCCAGCCCACTTGCTTCGCCTT
Organism: Phycisphaerae bacterium; assembly: GCA_018056925.1. Lineage (GTDB taxonomy): Bacteria > Planctomycetota > Phycisphaerae > UBA1845 > Fen-1342 > JAAYXS01. The sequence goes on along the minus strand of JAGPEO010000255.1, from coordinate 2,659 downwards.
TCAGACGCCGCTCAACCTGCTGCTCTCCTTCAGTGGGCTGAGCCGCCTCTGGCCCCGCAATCGCTGGCTCGCGCGCCCGGAGATGGGCTGGTGGGCGCGCGATAGCGAGCGCGAGGTGGACGTGGTCTCGGGCATGTTCATGCTCGTGCGGGCCGCCGCGCTTCGGCAGGTCGGCCCGATGGACGAAGGCTACTTCGTTTATGGCGAGGAGGCGGACTGGTGTTATCGCTTCCGCCGCGCGGGGTGGCCCTGCTGCTTCGCGCCGGTAGCCCGAATCCTGCACGTGCACGGCGGCGGCCAAAGCACCGACCAACGCAGTGTGCCTATGTATGTACAGAACCAGAAAAGCGTACTGCTGTTCAATCGCAAGCATTACGGACGGGCTGCCTATTACGCCGCGAAGGCCGTGTATGTCGGAGCGATGCTGGTCCGTGCCGCAGCCTGGGGCATGCAGGCCCTGCTGGGGCGCCACGCGGCCCGGCACCAGGTCAGGCAGGCCACTGCCGCGCTTCGCTTTCATCTCCTGGGAACGGAGCCTGCGAAATGAGCGCTCGTGCGCTGGAAACCTACCAAGCGCCCGCCGTGGCCCCCCGCGACGCCATTGCGTGCGAAAGCTTCACCGACTTCGACGCGCTCGCCAACCTGCGCCATGACTGGGACCGCTTCGTAGAGCGCGTCGGCGGCGACGTGTACTTCTCTTTCGACTGGTGCCGCATCTGGTGGCGGCACTATGCCTATCGCCGGCGGCTGTGCGTGTTCGTATTTCGCGCCGCCGGCGAATTAGTCGCCATCCTGCCCATGTTTATCGACCGCCTGCGCCTCGGACCGGTCACTGTGCGCCTGGCCAAATTCATCGGCTCTGATTCCACTCTGGCAGTGCTAAACCCCCCAGTCGAGCCGGATCAGGCGCGCCAAGTGTACGCTGATGTGCTGCGGCAACTTCTCTACGTGCACAAGTGTGACGCAGTATCGTTCGGTCCGCTTTCCGGCGAACGGCCGCACGCGCGAACCGTGCGGGCCGCGTGCCAGGGGTCGCCCGGGACGTACGTGGTACGCGACCAGGCGACCACCGTGCATAACGTGTACACCTTGCCGGCCGATAGCGACACTTACCTGCGCGGATTGCAGAAAACGCAGCGCCGGGAATATGAACGCGGCTGGAACCGGCTCACCACCAAGCACCAGGTGGCCGTGGAGAGCGTCAGCGGTGACGCCGCGCTGCCCGCCTATGAGGCCTTCGTGTCTCTGCACACTGCCCAGTGGCGCCGGGCTCGGAAGCTGGGCCACTTTCACGACTGGCCGGGCGCGCTCGAATTCAACCGCGACCTCGTGCGTACACTGGCCGCCGAAAAGCGGGCCGGATTCTGCAATCTGCGGGCGGACGGGGAACTCGTGTCCAGCAACTACTTTCTGCGCTTTGGGACGCATGAGCACTGGCGCTTGTCAGCGCGCGACGTGCGGCCACAGTGGAATCGCGCACACCTGGGTATACTGGTCCAGGTACGGGCGGTTGAGGCCGCGATTGCCGCCGGAGTGCGGCGCGCGGAGGACGGCCCGGGCCGCTACGACTACAAAACGGCCATGGGGGCGCTGGAATACCCTCTACAGTCGATAGTGGTGGCGCGCGGCAAGATCGGACGCGTGAAGACCCGCTTGCTATCTGTAGTATCCGACGCGCTGCACCTGTTGTACTACCAGATTTGGTTTGGGCGCATCGCGCCGCGCTTGCCGCTGCCGCGGCGCGGCCTATGGACGTTGTGGACGCGCTATCGTGTCTAAGGCCGAAATACAACTTGGACGCTACCGAAGCCCGTACGCGCGGCGCGGCCAGATGGTGCGCATTGCTTACGTGATAATCTCTGCTATATACTGGCTTCTTACGCGCCTGGCTGGAAGACCGCGGGGAATCGTGGTCCTATGTTACCACTCCGTGCGCACTGATCAACTGCAGCGTTTCACCTGGCAGATGCGCCACACTGCGCGGCGCGCCGTGAGCCCGTCCGCGGTCGCCTCCGGACGGAGAGCCTCCGGGGGGTCGCCGTACATCTGCGTGACCTTCGACGACGGCTTCGAAAACGTGCTGAAAAATGCCCTGCCGGCCATGCAGGCGCTCGGTGTCCCCGCGACGCTCTTCGTAGTTCCGGGCAGCTTTGGCACGGTCCCCGCCTGGGGCATGCCAGCCGGCCACCCAGATCGCGCCGAGCGGGTTCCGAGTGGATCCGAGCTGGCCGCGGCGGCGCGGCGCGGCCTGTGCTCGATTGGTTCACATACGTTCTCGCACGTCAGGCTGAGTCAGGCCACGAGAACGGAAATGATGAGCGAGCTGCGCGACTCAAAGGAGGCTTTGGAGGGGCTTCTGAATTACGAAATCGTGGACTTGGCCTTTCCCTACGGCGACTACGACGCCACCACGGTTGAGCGGGCATATTCGAGCGGCTATCGGCGGCTTTTCACACTGGACCCGCGGCTGTGGCATCCGGAAAAGGGTGAAACACTTGTCGGCCGGTTTCTGGTCTGCCCCGAAATGTGGCGCGTCGAATTCGCATTGACTTGCGCGGGGGCCTACGCCTGGCGCGCGGCCTGGCGGCGGGTATGGCAACGCTTGCGACCCGCCAGGCAACGTCGGGCCGCCGGGGCGCCGGAGGTGGTGGCAACATGA
>JAGPEO010000254.1 GCA_018056925.1 Phycisphaerae bacterium | reverse complement strand
GGCCCGCAGACGACTGAAAATGCGGGCACGGCCAGCCGGTCCGTCAGCTTCGGTAGAAGGGGCGCCGTCCGCCCGACTTCCACTATGTCGCGATACAGAAACAGCTCGTCGGCCGGGAACAGCCGCAGGTTGCTGGCGTAGTAGTTGCCGGCCATAGCGCGGCTGAAGGGATAGAATGTGAGCCACTCGCGGGCGCTATCTGGCCGCAGTTCCTCCAACTGGGCGAGGCGTGCGGCGCGACGCTCGCGGATCGCGTCCCGGATGGCGGGGCGGAAGGCGTGCATTACGGTTGGGCGCCCGGGGGCGGTCCAATCATAGCGCGGCTTGCAGCAGCGCTCGCGCACGGCGCGTGGTACGCCGGCCCGGCCCAGCAAGTAACCGCGCGTGGAATCGGGGCTGAAATAGCCCTTCAGCAGCGCATCGGAGTAAATTCCGCTCAAAACCAGGTCGTACGCCTTGCACATGCCTATGTCCGCCAGCGCAAAACCGTGGGCGTGCTGGGCTTGGTGCTCGGCGCCGAAGAACGCAAGTTCGCGCGGCACGATGGTGGCGTAAAAGTCGGGGCTGCGCTGGATTGGCAGATGTGGTACGCCGGCGCAGCGCGCGACCAGATTCGCCACGCCGAATTCGTAGTTCCCGTGATCGATGTACGTGATTGCCGCGGCCCGCTTCACGGGCGGAATCACGGCCAGAACGGTACGGGAGTCAAAGCCGCCGCTCAGGGTTACCGCGACCCGCTGGGCGCCGCGAGTCAGCTCGGCCCCGGCAGTGCGCAAGGCGGCTACCAATTGTTCACGCAGGCTGGCGAGCGACGGATAGCGGTCGGGCTCGTTCGGCGTCCACAAGCACTGCTCGACGTGCTCGACGGATCCGGCCCGGGTCACGAATTCATGAAAGCAGCCGGGCGTGAGTTCGTGCATTCCGCGGCGCGTGGTATAGGGAAACATCGGCGCGTAGCGCAGCATGATTTCGGCCAGCGACGTGCGGTCGAAATCGCTCTCGCGTCCGGCAGCGCGGGCCACCAGCTCCGGGAGGCTGCCGATCGCCCGCACTTGTCCCTTGTGATCACGGGCCGCGTAAACGGAGTACGCGCCCATGCGATCGGTCAGGAGAACTACACCTTCCGGACCACAACGTCCGATGGCGAAGATGCCGGTCAGGTTTTCGTAGCGCCGTTCGGCCTCGAGGACCTCCATCCAGCCTGCCAGCGCTTTCGTGAAGCCTTGCGGGCCGTCCAGCTCGTGTGTCACGCCGATGATGCGCGGGCGGCCGAGCGCGAAGTACGTGTGCCCGTTGCTGACGTACGGTCGATAGCCGAAACAGCGCGATTGCTGGATGCTGATGCTGCCCCAGCCGTGCTCAAAGTGCTCGACTGCCAAGTCACCCATGTACTCGCGGCCGCGCATGACATCGGCGACCGTTTCACGACTTAAGCCGGAGCCGAATTGGATTAGAAAGTCGCTCATGGCATTCTCGCAGAACTCAGACACTGGAAGCCGAAATCGCCGCCTGCGGGCGGCGCAGCAGGGCGCGCCCCAACTCGCGGATTTCGCCCAGCGTGCGGCGACCCTCGCGAGTTAGCCAAAGAACACAGCCGGAAATGGCCAGCGCCGCCAGTCCCGCTAATAGCAGGCGCATCACGTCCGGGAAGTCCGCCAGCACCCGGCTTATCAGCGTCAGGCCGGCCAGGCTGCTGACCGCCACGCACGCCGGTAGGCTCACGGCTCGGTACAGCTCGCCGGTCCGCACCGCGCCACGCCGCCCGGCCAGCCAAAACAGGACCGGAAGCTGAACGTAATAGCGCACTGACACGGCCACGGCGATTCCCATCACGCCCCAGGGCACGCCTGCAAAGACCGAGGCCACTTTGAAAACCAGGTCGAGCGCATGCCAATTCAGCAGTTCACGCGTCCGGTTCTGCGAGATAAATACCCAGCCGATGGCGTTCCAGATCGGGAGCAGGAGCGCGGCAAACCCGAGCACGCCGAATAGCGGGCCGGCCGCCGCCCACGACGGCCCGAGCACGACTCGAATTACCGTTGAAGCATTCACGATCAGGATCGGGACCAGAACAGCCGTTACGAGCGCAAGCTGCCGAAGGATAGAAACATAGGCGCGGGCGTAACGCTCGGGAGTCTCCGCGGCCCGGCTGAGAGCTGGAAGCGCCACGGCGGCCAGCGGCGGGTTGATCTGCAGCATCGGCATAAGCACCAGGGCGTGCGAGCGGTCGTAAAGCCCCAGCGGCAGGGGGCCCCAGAGGCGTCCAATGATTACGCGGTCGGCCATAGAGCCGATGTAGTTGAGCAAGGCTCCGGCCGTGACGTTGCCGCCAAAGGTCAGCAGCGAGCGCACGCCGGCGTCGCGCGTTGGGCGACTCGGGCGCCACGGGCAAAGCCACCAGACCAGCACGAGATTCGCGGCATTCTGCGAGAGCATCATGCCGACGAGAGCCCAGTAACGGGCGCCGCCGAGTGCCAATGAGATTCCGACGGTAATGCCTACGACCATCGCCCCGACGTCGGCAATGGCAATCGCGGCAAAACGCATCTGGCGCGTCAACAGCGCCTGGTGTTGCGCCAGCAGCCCGCTGACCAGCAACGTGGGAGAGAGGGCCAGCATCAGCGGAACCAGGCGCGGCTCAGCGTAGAAACGGGCTACAAACGGCGCGGCCGCGGCGGCGAGCGCAGACAAACACACGCCGATGAAGACGTTAATCCAAAATAGTGTGCTGATCTGCGCCTGGCTTATTTGCTCACGCTGAATGGTGGCGAATGAGAGGCCGAAATCCTTGAAGAGCGCCACGAAGTTGATGGCCACAATCACCATCGCAACCAGGCCGAACTCGGCCGGGGCGAGTAAGCGTGCCAGCAGAAGTGTCGAAACAGTCTGGAGTACGAATCTCGCGCCCTGTGCAGACAGTGTGACTGCTCCGCCGCGAACCGAACGGGCCTTCAAGTCGCTCTGGAGAAAATCGGTGCGCAGAAAGCGCTCCGGGCCCGCCGGCCCGCCAGTGCCCGGCGTGGGGCAGCCGGTTTGATTGAAGCACTTGGTCACGGCCTGCTCGCAGGACGCGCGGCACGCAACGCTGCGGCGCCTCGGCCCCCGGGCTGAGACGGGCGTGTGTCCGGCGCGCGGTGCATGCGCAATTCAATCCAGGTAAAGAGCTTCGAACACCTCGACTCAGTAGTATAGGTGAGGCGCAAACCCGTTCAGCACTCGGCTGCAAGATTACGATGTTGTTGCAGCGCGCCGGAGGCGTGACAGGATCGTAAGCTCGGCCGTTCAGCACTCGAGGCGTTGAAAGTGGCGCGAGCCGGCCCACAACGGCGCAATCGTCACCAGCATGCTGACGAGCACGATCAGGCCGGCCGCTTGCCAGGTCTGTTGAGTCAACGGCACGAGCGGCCCGCCCGTCAGACCCGCGTGGGCGATTTGCCGCCAGCCGGCCAGCGCAACTATGAGTAGAGCGATTCCCACGAACACCATGCTGGCAACGAGGTTGACCGTGCCGCCGAGACCCGAGGCGATGCGAACCGGGTTACGCTGGCCGAGCACGGGAAAGCGCGCCCCCAAGCCGACTGACAGGCCCGACAGGCCGCTGCAAATCAGGAAGCAGACAAACAGGCTAAAGCTAGCCCAATCGTCGGGCAGATCGAGCATGCGCACGGCCAGACTCATGACGCCCAGGCCCGCCAGACTCGTAACCGTCACCGCGAAAACGAATTTGACCGTTAGAACCGCGGAACGCCCGGCCGGCAGCATTCCCAACAGCCACATCTGGCGTGTTTCGAGCGAGAGCAGCGGGAAGACGAAACGGCTGGTGAATGTCGCGATGATGAGGCTGATGATCGCCAAGTTGAGAAAGGCCATGACGGCTTTGACGACCGGCTGGCTCAGATCAAGCGGGAGGCGTCTGAGATTCAGCGCGTAAATGACGAGTAGACCGAGCATGATCGCGGTCTGCGTCCATTGCGTGGCGTCGCGGTCAAAGGCGCGCACGTCCTTGAGCATGATCACGCGCAATTGGCGCGGCAGGTAAAAGAACAGCACGCGGCACACCGCCGCGGTCACCCAGCCGCCGCGCGTGGTGCCCGCCCGGAAGCCGTATCGTGCGCGGCTGTACGCTTCGGGCCAGGTGCGTGCGATCAGGTTGATGGTCAGCCAGCACAGGAAGGCGGCGTTGCCCAAGACGACCAGGAGGTAGTGCAAGCTATCGGCGGGGCGTTTTTCAATCGCGGCCACGACGCCTTCAGCGGTCCAGGTGCTGGGCAGCAGCTTGGCCTTGGCGATGCTGACTTCCGCGGACAGCATTGCCAGCCATTCGTTGGAGTCCACCTCGCTGTGGGAGAAGTTCCATAGGTAGAGGCCGCCGGCCAGCCCGGCAATGACGATGATCCACACAATGAGCATTAGCGGCTGGCGCGGCACCCACATGGCGACGGCCCAGGCCAGCAGCAGCCCCAAAGTGGCCGGCACGAGCATGAAGCCTACGAAATGGCCGATGAACAGCGGGAAGTAGTACCACGGCACCGTGGCGTTGTTGGCGACCGCCAGCATGAGCGGCACGCCCAAGAGTAGGAACGACCAGCCGGAGAGCAGCATTCCCTCCAGCCATTTGACGGTGAGTACCTGTCGCGGATGAATGGGCATGGCCAGCAGATAAGCGCAATCGCCGCGGCCGAAAAGGCTGCCGAAGCCGAGGATGGCGTTCGAGAAGGCCAGCATGATGGCCAGGACGAGGAAGAAGTTCACGAAGATGGGTTTGCTGGCGACGACGGCGACGAGGTCCCAGCGGTTGATCTGGTGGAAGATCGCGTTGAGCAGGAAGTACAAGGCGGCCCAGATCGCGGCGAGGAGGACGATTACGACGAAGGTTCTGATGGGGGCGTTCTTCAGTTGCTGGTCGATCAGGTTGCGCGTCTGCACCGCGCGGCAGCGCGTGAGAACCAGCAGGTTCGGGAGAGCCACGGCGATCGCGCCGCGTCCGGCCGGTCTTGGCTGTTTCTCGACGTCGTTCACGGTTTATCGACCTCGTTCACGGGTTCCTCATCAGAAGCGTCGCTTATCGACGCTTGTCCACGGGTTCCTCGTTATCGAAAGCATTGTACAGGGTGACGGCAGTCCGGGCGTGGAAGCGGCCGGCAATGGTGGGGCGGCGGGCGGGAGAGCGGCAGGCGGGCAGGGGGTAATCCGAGCCCGAAGCGCCAGCGAGGGCAAACGTCGGCAATCCGAGTCCGAAGCGCCGGCGAGGGCAAACGTCGGCAATCCGATCCGGCAACGGCTGCGGGGCGTGTCCGATAACGCCGGCGCCAAAACGGGCAGCGGCCACGAGGAGAAAGCGGATAAGTGGGATTGCCGACAGAGCGCGTGCGAGACGAATTCGCGCGCGAGCGGCGGCGCGCGGCGGTGCTGCCCCAGGTGCTCAAGCGGTCTGATAAAAGTCGTGTGGGGTCGCGTCTTGGGGGCAGATGATCAGATACTCATGGTTTTTGTGCACACGATTTTGATAACCTGAGGCCCGCCGCTGCGCGGAGAGAGGTGATAGGTGACAGGCGAGCAGGTGACAAAGGTCGCTGCGCGGCGAGAGCTGATAGGTGACAGGTGAGCACTGGGGACGTTGTGAATGCGATATGGCGTTTAAGGATAGCTGGCTCACGTCAGAGGCTGCGGTCTAGGCGGCGGTATTGGATGGCTTCGGACAAATGGGTGGCCGAGATGTGCTCTTGGTTGTCCAGATCGGCGATGGTGCGTGCGACCCTTAGGACTTTGTCGTGCGCGCGAGCC
>JAGPEO010000253.1 GCA_018056925.1 Phycisphaerae bacterium | reverse complement strand
TTGGGGAACTTGGGCGGCGGTCCCGCGGACCATGCTTCCAGAATCGGCGCGACGAATTTCCAGGACGCCTCCAGTTCATCCGAGCGCGGAAATAACGTGGCATCGCCGCGCAGCGCATCCAGCAACAGACGCTCGTAGGCCTCGGGCAACTCCCGTCCCAGCCGCTGATAATTGAAGTCGAAGCACACCGGCTCCAAATCCATCAACATGCCCGGCCTTTTGGCCGAGAACGACAGGCTGATGCCCTCATCCGGCTGAATGCGGAACTGCAATGCCGCCGGCTGGCCCGGACTCTCGATGCACAAGTCCCCTTCGCACTCAACCGTCTGAAATAACTGCAGCGGCGGCAGCTTGAACTGCACCTCAATCTCAGTGGCGCGCCGCGCCAAGCGTTTGCCGGTGCGCAACAACAACGGTACGCCGGCCCAGCGCCAACTGGCGATCTCGGCCCGCAAGGCCACGAATGTTTCGGTACTCGAATTCGGGCTTACGCCTTCTTCCTCGCGATAGCCGCGCACTGCCCGCCCGTCGATTACGCCTGGCCCGTACTGTCCGCGAACGACCTGCCGCTCAACGTCAGCGCCGCTCGGCGGAACAAGCGTGCGCAGAACTTTCAACTTCGCGTCGCTGATGTCGCCGGCCGTCAGCGTGGCCGGTGGATCCATGGTCACCAGCGCCAGCAATTGCAGCAGGTGATTCTGGAGCATGTCGCGCAGCGCACCGGCCCGGTCGTAGTAAGCCCCGCGCCGCCCCTCCATTCCGGCCGTTTCAGACACAGTGATTTGGATGAACTCGACCAGTTCGCGCCGGAACAGCGGCTCAAATACCGAATTGCCGAACCGGACCGCCAACAGGTTCTGAACCGTCTCCTTCCCAAGGTAGTGATCGATGCGGTACACCTGATCCGGCCGCAGGAAGGTTTCAATATAACGATCCAATTCGCGTGCACTGGCCAGGTCGTGCCCGAAGGGCTTCTCGATCACTACCCGCGCCCAGGGCCGCTCGACGTTGCGGCGCACCAAGCCCGCCTCGTCCAACGCGGCGATCGTCGGGGCAAAGAAGTGCGGCGCCACGGCCAAATAGAAGACGCGGTTGCCCGGCAAACGTGTCGCCCGCTCCAGCGCCTGGACGCGCCCGGCCAGCGATCGCAAACCGTCCGTGCCGGCCAAGTCGGCTTCATGGTAGGAGAAATGCGCCAAGAACGATTTCCACGCCTCGGCCGTTGCGGGTAGATCGTCGCGGAAAGCACTGACGGCGTTGCGCACGTCGCCCCGAAAGCCCTCGTCGGTCCTTTCGCGGCGCCCGACCGCGATGACCGCGAAATCTTCCGGCAGAAACTGGCGACGCCACAGTCCATATAGCGCCGGCAATAACTTGCGCGCTGTCAGGTCACCAGTCGCGCCGAAGATCACCAGCGTAAACGGCTCCGGCGGAGCTACACGCCGCAGCGTAGGCTCGGCCGGTGTAACCGGGGCTGGCGTGGGACGAATGATGGTGCCGGTTGACATGCAGCTACTCCTCGCCGGCGATCATTGCACCGCCTCGCGCGTCAGTTCCGTCAGGGCTTCCAGTCCCGCCGGCACGTCCGGCCCCAGGTGTACCCGCAGGATGCGCCGGTCGCGTTCGGCCAGTACCTGGAAATCGCCCCGCGCCTGCGCGGCTTGGACCGCACCGAACGTGTACTTGTGCCCCGGCACTGGCAGATCCGAGGCCTGCTCATGCGTTATCAGCAAGAACACACCCGTGTTCGGCCCGCCCTTGTAAGCTTGTCCGGTCGAGTGCAGGTAGCGCGGCCCGAAACCGCCGCACGTCGCCACACGCCTGGCATTCCGCACCAGCCGTCGCATTGTGCCCAGTTGCTCGCTGTTGAACGCATTGCGCTCGACATACGCCAGCAGTGCGAAATAATCCCCGCTGCCCAGCCGCTTCAAATGGGCCTTCAACAAGCCGCGCGGCGAGCGATCCGTCCCCGCGGCGTACATCAGGGCCGACGCGTTCTTTTCGTCGGCGAAGAAGCTCAGGCCGTCTCCGCGCAGAATCGGTTCTTCCCGCGGCAACGCCCCGTCTTCCTCGAACGCCGCCGTCAGCTTCCGCGCCTGCAACTTGGCCTCTTCCACGTCCGGCTGATTAAACGGGTTAACGCCGAGCACCGCGCTCGCGACGGCCGTCGCAATCTGCCAGCGGAAGAACTCCGCCCCCAGACAGTACGCGTCCTGCATTGTGATGCGAACGACCGGATGTCCCGCCCGCTGCAGGGCGTCGACCGCCGCGTCCTGCCCGTTGTCCGGCGTACCGCTCAGCCGCAAATACACGAACAGGCGATCAGTGTCGTACACCTCCGGCGGCCCGAGCGGTTCGCGATCCACAGGAATCACGCCGTCGCCATCCTTGCCGGTCGATTCGGCCAGAAGCTGTTCAAGCCAGGCCCCCAGCCCCGCCACGCCCGGTGAGGCGATAACGGTGACCTTGTCGCGCCCATTGCGCGCCAGCACGCCCATGATCACGCCCAGCACCACGCCCGGGTTTTCCTCAGCCGGCACGCACGACCGGCACGCTTGCGCCATCTCTTCTGCCGTATCCAGCAGCCGCGGAACATCCAACCCCATGATCGCCGCCGGAATCAGCCCGAAGTTCGACAGCGCCGAATACCGTCCGCCGATGCCGGGCACGCCGTGGAACAAGCGGCGGAAGGCATTGCCCTCCGCAACGCGCTCCAACTTCGAGCCCGGATCGGTAATCGCGATAAAACGGCGCCCCGCCTCGGCCTCCCCGACCGCCGCGCGTACGCGCTCGAAGAAGTAGTCTTTGAGAATGTTTGGTTCGAGCGTCGTGCCGGACTTGCTCGAGACGATGAACAACGTCCTTGCAAAATCAATTTGCCTCTCAACCGCTCGGATCTCATCCGGATCGGTCGAATCCAACACCAGCAGCACCGGGTGACCGGCCTGCGGCCCGAAAGTCTGCGCCAGAACCTCCGGCGCCAGACTCGAGCCGCCCATGCCCAGCAGCACGGCGCGCGTAAAGCCGGCCGATTGGATTTCTTCGGCGACTTCCTCAAAACGTGCTCCCTCCGCCGGCTGGTCTTCCGTCACGGCCAGCCAGTCCATCCAGTGCCCCTCATCACGGCCTGTCCAGAGCCCCGCGTCGCGCGCCCACAACCGCCGAACCTTGCCTTCCGCATGCCAGCTTTGCAGCGTGCTCTCGACGTCCTCCGCCAGCGGCTGCGGCAAGTGGTAACTCATGCGCTTCATCGCCGGCCGCCCCGTTCCCTTGATCTTCTCGCGAATGGCCGAGATCAACCGCTCGAACGACTCGCTGAAGAGCTGCACGCCGTCATCGAGCACCTTCTGCGTAACTTCGGGCAGCGATATGCCCACCTGCGCCAGGGTTTCCAGGACCTCGCGCGCCTCCTCGACGTCCTCTTCCAGACTGGGCCGCACGCGCCCGTGATCGCGAAACGCGTCCATGGTCGCGGGCGGCATGGTGTTGATGGTGTCCGGCCCGATCAATTCCTCGACGTAGAGCACGTCGCGGTAGCTCGGGTTCTTCGTGCTCGTGCTGGCCCATAGCAGCCGCTGGGGCATGGCGCCTTTGCGAGCCAGTTTCTGCCAGCGCTGGCTGCGCACGATTTCCTTGTAAGTCTGATATGCCAGCTTCGCGTTGGCTATCGCCACCTTGCCCAAAAGCCAGCGCAGTTTGGAATGGTCTTCGCCGCCCGCCGCCCTCAGCCGCTCTGTGAGAAGTGCGTCCACGGCGGTATCGATGCGGCTGACGAAAAAGCTCGCCACACTCGCCACACGTGCCACGTCGCCGCCGCGGGCCGCGAACTGCTCCAACCCGGCGAGGTAGGCCTCCGCGACCTGTTCGTACATCTCGCGCGCGAACAGCAGCGTGATGTTGATGTTGATTCCCTCGGATATGAGCTGCCGAATCGCGGGCACGCCCTCTTTTGTTCCGGGGACTTTAATGAATACGTTGTCCCACCCGACTTCGCGCCATAGCCGCCGCGCCTGTTCCAAGGTGCTCTGCGTGTCGTGCGCCACCAACGGCGAGACTTCCAGACTCACGTAGCCGTCGCGCCGCCGCAGTTGCTCGTACAGCGGTCGAAACACCTCGGCCGCCCCTTGGATGTCCCGCACCGCCAGCAGCTCGTAAACGAGCAGCGGGTCGCGTTCCCCACGCCGGGCCGCGGTCGACAGAATGTCGTCATAATCCGTGCTGCCGGTAACCGCCTTCTCGAAGATCGAAGGGTTTGAGGTGACTCCGCATAAGCCGTCTTCTTCCCCCAGGCGGGCCAGCTCACCGCTGGTTATCAAATGCCGGCGGATGTAGTCCAGCCAGATGGATTGCCCGTATCGGCGCAGTTCCAGCAATGGATTAGCCACCGGCGTTCGGGCCGGCAGTGACTCGGTAATGACTTGCATGACTACGGTCTCCCGCGAGGTCCTGAACCTCGCCTTAGGCTCTGCACGTCAGCATCTGTGCCGCCTCCTCATCCACCATCCATGTGAGCGAGCCGCGTTGCGGCTTCACGCCCGCCGCCGGGCGCTGCGCGGGACGCCGCCTTTCCTCCAACACATCCCGCAGCACGGCCGCCTTCTTCGCTCCACAGACCAGGAACAGCACGCTGCGGCTCGCATTGAGAACCGGATAAGTGAACGTGATCCGGTCGACGGGCGGCGGCAGCTTGCCCGGTGGACTCCATGTGACCCACTCGTTGGTAATCCTCAGCACGGGCGCGTGCGGAAAGAGTCCGGCCGTGTGCCCGTCTTCGCCTAATCCGAGCAGAATCAGGTCGAAACGCGGCGGTGTGCGCTCGCAAGCGGTGAAGTGCCTGGCCAGTTCCTCCGAATAGGCCGCGGCCGCTTCCGCCGCACTGCCGAGCGTGGTCGGCACCGAGTGTACCTGGCTGGCCGGAATAGGTACGCCCGCCAACAGCGTTCGTCGCACAGTGGCGAAGTTGCTGCGCTCGTCATCGGGCGGCACGAACCGCTCATCACCGAAGAACAGATGCGTGTTCTCCCACGGCATCGCGCTAACCTGCTGCGGTTCGGCCAGATGCCGATAGGTTTCCTCCGGGGTCTTGCCACCCGCCAGCGCCAGCATAAAACGCCCGCGCTCCTGAACCGCCTCGCGCGCAGCGCGCGCGATGAATTCGGCCGCCTGCGCCGCCAAGGCAGTGCCATTATCGAGGACAATCAGGGACGATGGATACATATAGTTCCAATGGTTCCCAGTTCCAACGCTCCCTATTAAGGCCGCGAGGTAAATCGCAGGTGAATTTCGCCTGAGCCTCCGTTCATCATGCTGTTGATCGTGCTTGGATAGGTAGCGGCGGGACTACGTGCGCGGCTCAATCTGCCGTACAACTTCTCGGAGCCGCGTTGTATATGAGGGCAGCGGCGTCAGCCCGCTGGTTTGAAGCTCTGCGGCGATCGCGCGGACGCTGCGGCCCGAATCCGGCAATACCAGCGTCGGCGCCAGCTCGCACAAACCCGCCGCCAGGAACGCCCGCGTAAGAATATCCGGATCGGGAACTTTCAATTCCGCAGAATGCAGCACAAGGTCATCGTAAACGATCAGGTCCAGATCAATGCAGCGGGCCGCGTACCGATCATCGGTGCGCAGTCGCCCGAGCTCGCGCTCAATCTCGTGAAGCAACCGGCTCAATTCCAGCGGCGGCAATGCCGTCTCCACCGCTACAACGCAGTTGTAATAGTCAGCCTGCTCCGGCCGTCCGATGGGGGCGGTGCGGTAGACAGTCGACACGCCCAAGACTCTGACATGCTGCGCGAGCCGCTGTATGC
>JAGPEO010000252.1 GCA_018056925.1 Phycisphaerae bacterium | reverse complement strand
AGCAGAGCCGGGCCGTGTCGGCCCGGAATGATGCCAACACGCCGCAATTCGCCCTTGTGCGAGCAGAGCCGGGGCGTGTCGCCCCGGAATACCGCCGGTAATCTCTCATCCGCCGCTCGTGCGGGTGCCATGCCCAAGCCCGCGTTGCGGGCGCGGGCATGCCATCGGCAGTAACCTCGCATCGCAGAGCAGAGCCGGGGCGTGCCGCCCCGGAATGATGCCAGCGCGCCGCAATTCGCCTCTGCCCCCGACTTCTTCTGCCGACGGCATGCCCGCGCTTTAGCGCTTGGGTATGGCACCTTCGAATGCGCTCCGCCCCGCAACTCTCACGCGCGCGCCCATCTTGGAAATGCGCCTAACACGCTGAGATGCCCCTGTCCCGAATGCCATTAACTCAAGCGGCATCCTTCGGTTCCGCCCGGAGGGCGCGCGAGTGTTGCCAGGGACGCAGTCCCTGGTAGACGCTGAATAACTTCCGTTTCCGCCCGCAGGGCGGACGGAGGTTGTGCATGCCCAGTGCTTTCAAGGTGTGAAACGGGGACGGGTTGCTCGGCGCACTCTGGCTTAGTCAGAAACGGGGTTAAAAACGGGAACACATGTGCGTCCCCGTTTCGCACACGCTGGTGGAGTACGACGACGATGCCGAGGCCTGTGGCGGTACTCCGGGGCGGCACGCCCCGGCCCTGCTCCTTGACCCCTCGATGCCTTGATCCCTGGATCCCGCGCGACGTTTGGCGGCCTTAGCGCTCTCGGCGTCTTCGCGGTTGTCTTGAGCATAGCGAGCCCGTTGTGGAAAGCCACCTGAGTGCACATCTGTTCAAATCTGTGAAATCTGCGGAGAAAAAACCTCCACAGACTGCTACCTGGCTTCAGCGATCTTTTGGCCCTCTTCGGCCCGACGACATCATCTTGGCCGCCCCAGATCGAACGTAGCGGCAGCCATAACAGCCGCCTCTGCCTTGAACTTTGAGTATAGATATCGGATAGGGCGCGTCTTAAACCGAGCTGCTGTAGTGCAAGCAGCGATCTACATCGGCTGGGGGTTGGGCTACTGTGTCACTGCGGACGATGACGACTTAGACGGGGCGCTTGGCTGGCTTTTAGGGAAGATTTCTGCATAGTTCTGATCCCGACGCCGTCCCCAAGCGGCGCGGTGAGGTGAGGATTGATCAAGTCGAAAAAAGAGACGCCGCCTCCCGGCAATCCCCTTCCGATGAAACGGAACGCGTGGGAGGTTGCGTTCTACGCCGCCAGCATCCTGGCGGTACTGGCGTTCGTACTGGCGTCCGTTGTCGGCCGCTCGGTCACGCTAAGCTTGGTCGGCGCAGTCTTTATGGCGACGGCCGCCATAATCGCGGATAAGCGGCAGAGCCGCCCGTGAAACGCGCGAGCGTGCGCACTGCGGCACGCGTCCAGACATCGTATAACCGCGGGCCGAAACCGCCTGCCCTCACACCTTAAACGCCGACGGACAATCGGCATTCAGCGGGCACTCGCCGCACTTTGGCTTGCGCGCCGTGCAGATTCGTCGCCCGTGCAGAATCAGGGCGTGCGACACAAACGTCCAGCTCTCGCGCGGCAGCAGTGCCATCAGGTCCTGCTCGATCTTCACGGCATCCTTGTCATTGCGTGCCGTAGTCAGCAGCCCCAAGCGCAAAGCCACCCGCCCGACGTGCGTGTCTACCACCACCCCTTCATTCTTGTGATACCACGTCCCCAGCACGCAATTCGCCGTCTTCCGCGCCACACCCGGCAGTTCCAGCAGCTCAGCCATCGTGTCGGGCACGCGGTTCCCGAAGCGGTCGCGGATCATCTTCGCCGCTCCGAGCAGACTCTTGGTCTTGTTACGGAAAAAGCCGGTGCTCTTGATGCCCGCCTCCAACTCAGCCGGATCCGCCTCGGCCAGCGCGGCCGCATCCGGATAGCGGCGAAACAGGTCGGGCGTGACCTGGTTGACGCGCTCGTCCGTGCACTGGGCGGAAAGGATGGTCGCCACCAGCAGTTCGTACGCACTGCGGTGCCGCAGGGCAGTCGTCGCATCCGGATACGTCGCGCGGAGTATCTTGAGAATGCGCAACGCCCGCGCACTACGCGCCGTTTGGCTCTCACCCGTCCGCACCGCCTCCGGCCGCGGCGGGGCCGCTTTGCGTACTGCGGCCTGAGCCCTGGCGGTCCGGCCTTTGCGCGCCTGGGCTTTTGCCGCTCCGCCTTTGGCGGCCTCGACCTTCGCCAGCCGGCCTTCTGCGGTTTGAACCGCTTTCGCAACGGCCCTTTTTACGCTCGACTTGCGGGCTGCTTTCTTTGCCATTTCACGTTGCCTCGCGCTCCCGCCCACACCGCAGCCATCAGCTCCAGAAGAAAATGAACGTCATCACTACAAACAGCGGAATCAGCACCAGCCCAGAGTAAATCATAAACCCGAAGAAGCTCGGCATCCGCACGCCCGACTGCTCCGCGATCGCCCGCACCATGAAATTAGGCCCATTGCCGATGTACGTATTCGCCCCCATGAAAACCGCTCCGCAACTGATCGCCGCCAGCAGCGGCGCCGCGATCGCCCCCGTGGCCGTCTGCACGCCTTGAACCAGCGGCATGCCGCTCGGCGGCAGCGCCCCGGCCGTCGCGAAGTACACCGCATACGTCGGCGCGTTGTCCAGGAAGCTGCTCAAAAGTCCGGTAGCCCAGAAGAAATGCGCCGGCGAGGAAAGCCCCAGTTGCGGGCCGCGCGCCTGCAAGATCTCGATCGGCACCTGCATGGTGATAAATATGCCGATGAACAAGCACGCCACTTCCCCAATCGCCGCATACGTGAACTGATTCTCCACGCGCAGCTTGGCATGCGTCGTCAACACCGAAATAACCACCAGCGAAATCTGCACCATCTCGCGCAGGTACGGAAACGGGTACCAGTTCGTTCCGGGCACCGGCTTGCTGGGGTCCAGCGTGCCCACCGCGACCACCACCCCGACCAGCCACACCATATTGAGCAATCCGGCTACGCGAATCGGACGCACAATGCTGACGTCCCGCGCCAGGTCCGCCGGCGACTCCCGCCCGTACTCCCGAGTGTCCCAGAGAAAGTACACCACCAGCAGCACGCCTAATACGAACAGCCATTGCGGCCACAGGCGCAGCGTCCAGAGAAAGTTCACACCGTACAAATAGCCCAGGAAAAGCGGCGGATCGCCGGTCGGCAACAGCAGCCCGCCGGCATTCGCCACAATAAATATGAAGAAGACGATCGTGTGGACCTTGCGCTTCCGCTCGCTGTTGGTCTTCAGCAACAGCCGGATCAGAACCATGGCCGCCCCGGTCGTGCCGATGATGCTGGCCAGCGCGCCGCCGATGCCGAGAATCGCTGTATTCGCCGCGGGCGTTGCCTGAATATCGCCGCGCACCACGATCCCCCCCGCGATCACATACAGGCTGAACAGCAGCACGATGAACGGGACGTACTCGCCCAGAACCGCGTGCCGCAAAACGGCCTGAACCGTCGGCCAGCCACGCGCCGTATAAGTTGGCGCGTGAGCTTCCGGCTCCGCCTCAAGCTGGGGTTGGCCGGCGTCCGCCGCGGCGGGAGCGCTCGCGGCCGCTGGCGCCGCTTCTTTATCGTGCGACTCGACGCCGTAGCCGCGCAAGCCGTAATAGACCAGCGTCACGGCGGCCAGCACCAATGACACCAGCAGCTTGTTGGCGTTGTGCTCCCACCAGTGGTGCGTCCGGCGGACCAGCGGCAGAATGGCGATCGCCAGCAAAAGCGCGGCGAACGGCCAAATCCAAAACAAGCTCGGCAGCGGGTGATCGGAACCAGGCTGATTAAGCATCTCGCGTCCTACCCGCCGGCTCACGCGTGGTCTGGCGACCCCCGGATGCAGCCGGCAAAGCCGGGAGTGTACCGAATCCAATCGCACCCTTCACCGGCGCAGCGCCAGGTTCCGCCAGTCCCGCGCGCGGGGCCAGGGCGTGTCGCCGCAGAGAGCAGAGCCGGGGCGTGTCGCCCCGAATCCGCCAACAATCTCGCACGCGCGCAGTATCCGCTTCGACCATCGATCCGCCCGCTCGCCCGACCCCGCCGCGCCACCCCCCTCCTAAGTACCCGTTGCCGGCCTGGACCGGCCCACGACGGTTCGTGCCCGGCGCGGTAAAATGGTAATCGATGCGTACGACAAGAACGCGGATGTGGTCAACTTCATGAACGTGCAGGGCGCCCTGGTTTCGCCCACCCACGAGGCGAGCCCGCTGCGGCTCGCGCGAACTGGGCCCAGCCGGCGGGGCAACTACGTACTTAATTTCAAGTACCAGATGGCCAACGGGACCCCCGCCCGCTGTGGCACGCTCGAAATCGCTGTCCCGGCCGCGTTCGACCACGCTTCGCTGGCGCGCCTGGAAACGCCCTCCTCGACGGCGTATGGCCTCGCGCGCCCGACCGGCAGGAAACCCGCGGCCGGCGAAGCGAAAAAGCGGGTGCGTCAAGATTTGGAGAAAGATCAACAAGGATGAGCGGCGCCGCCAATGGGGTCGGTGCCGAGCTTTGACACACGATTCCTGAGGATCCGATGCCGCAGAAGCTGCGTGAACTGGCACGAGCCGCAAACCTGAACGACTTCGAATCCCGCTGCCTCGAGTTGCTCGACAGCGGTAATCTGCCCCTGGCCGAAGTGGCCGAATGCCTCTCGCTCATCGAGCAAACCGGAAAGGCCGAACGTGTCGCGCCGCTGGCGCAGATGATCTTCGAGAACATCGACGTCGCCGCCCAACCGCGCGAGGCACTGAAGGTCGCCTCCGCCGCGCTATTGGCCACGCCCAAGAGTGACCAACTGCGCCAGCTCACGCTCGATCTGTATCGCCGCGTCTACGGCCAGACGCCCGGCTTCGACGCCATTCTCGAATCCGCGGGTCTGACCACCGGCGCCGCGCCGCGCGCCGCCCTGCGCGTGCTCGACTTCTGCCTGGCGCTCGAGGTCGGCGACACGCTCATCAGCCGCATGGATGATCGCGTCGTCGAGGTCGCCCAGGTGGATCGCCTGCGCGGACTGTTCACCCTGCGGCGCGCCGACCGCGTCACCACCATTCCGGCGCGCGAACTGGTCCGCGAATACGAACGCATCGACCCCAAGGATTTCCGCGTGCTCCGCCAGTTGCACCCGGAGCGCATCGGCGAGCTGATCGAGTCCGACCCGGTCGCGCTGGTGATCGGCCTCATTAACGCTTACGGGCAGCACATCGACGCCGATCAGCTTCGCTATGAGCTCGTGCCGCGCTACATCGAGCCCAAGAGCTGGTCCAAATGGTGGACACGCGCCAAAGCAGAGCTGAAACGCTCGCCAAACATCATCATGGAGGGCCGTTCGCCCATCGTCCTGCGCTACAGCCCCGAGGGCGTTTCGCTTGAGCAGGAGGTTTGGGAGCAGTTCACGGCCGTATCTGATCCGGAGAAATGGCTGGACATCGCCGAAAGCTACCTGCGCGAGCAGAAGTCGCGCAAAGCCGCCCCCGATAAGGACCTGCTGCGCCGCTTCCAGGAACATCTGCGGAAGTACGTGGCCGAAATCCGCACCCGCCGCCCCTCGGAAGCCTTTGCGTGCGCGCTCGTCGCGGCCGAAATCGCCCGGGCCGAAGGCGAGCCGGCCAACGGGCTGCCGGCCGAGATGCTGGCGGAGTCGCCGCAGCCGGCCCGGTGGATCGCCGAGCTCGAGCACGACGTGCTGTGGGAGCGGGCCTTTGCCGCACTGCCGCAAGCCCGGCCGGCCGACTGGCCCGAGGTCGTGGCGGCCCTGTTGCCGCTCTCGCCCGCCGGCCAGTTGGACCGCCTGGCCGACGCATTGCGGACGGCCGGTCG
>JAGPEO010000251.1 GCA_018056925.1 Phycisphaerae bacterium | reverse complement strand
CGTGCGCGGACGAGCGGAAGTGGCCCGCACTGGTCCAGGCCCTGAAGGACGCCTCGCCTCTCGTACGAGCCAGTGCGGCCGAGGGATTGGCCGGTTATCTGACGCCCGAATCAGTATCTGCGTTGGTCGCCGCCGCGGCCGATGAGTACCGCCTGGTGCGCATACGGGCAGCAGCGTCGCTGGCCGCCGTACCGCCGGGTGAGCTGCCTGACAAATTGCGCCAGGACCTGGAGCGGGCGACCGAAGAGCTGCTGGCCGTCAGCCGCGCACGGCCGGACGACTCGGCGTCGCACCACAATCTGGGCAACTTTCACGCGGCGCGGCGGGAATATGACCTGGCGCTGTCCTGCTACGAGCGGGCGTTTCAGCTCCTGCCGGACAATATCGCGCCGCTGGTAAATGCGTCGCTGGTTCAGAATGCTCTCGGGCGAAACGATCAGGCCGAAGCGTCTCTGCGACGGGCGCTGCAGATCGAGCCGGGCAGCGCCGCCGCGAACTTGAACCTCGGGCTGCTGCTCGGCGAGATGGGGCGTCTTGCGGAAGCTGAAGCCGTCCTGCGGCGGGCATTCGAGGCTGATCCACAATCGGCTACCGCGGCCTACAACCTGGCCGTCATCTGCGGTCAGACCAACCCGGAAGCGGGCATCGACTGGTGCCGTGCGGCCGCACAGTTGCAGCCGGACGAGCCGAAGTATAGGCATGCTCTGGCGTTCTACCTGCGCAGGGGGGGCGATATTGAAGCGGCCATCACGACGCTGCGCACGCTGACTGATCGGGATGTGGCCTTTGCGGACGCATACACGTTGCTGGGCCAGATCTACGAGGAAGCTCGCCGAATGGCCGACGCCGCTGAGCTCTACCGCAGGGCGGCGGCGAATCCGCGCTTTCCGAACGGGCTGCGGCAGCAGTTCGCCGCCCGCGCCGCGCGCCTCAGTCCTGGGTGACACTATCCAGCGTCCTTGCTCCTCACGCTTCGAAATGCGGCTGGGAGTGTCATGCTCCCTGGGCCGGCGATGGCCAGGCCGAGGGCGATGAAGGCCAGGGTAAGGGGGTACTCCATGCCACCGTGCTGTGCTGAGAAAGCGTGGCGGTGAACCAGCAGGCTGGCGACGGCCATGTTGAAGAAGAGCAAAAGGCTCATGACCCGCATTCCGATTCCCGTTATCAAGGCCAGGCCGCCGAGGAATTCAACCAGCGCGGCGATCGTGGCCGCCACCGCAGGCGACGGGACTCCCTGGTTCGCCAGAAACTCGGCGAATTTGGTCATGCCGCTGCCGCCGAACCAGCCGAACAGCTTCTGGCTGCCGTGGAACACAAACACAATGCCCGGCAACAGGCGGATTAGGAAAAGCCCCACGTCCAGATTAGTGAGTCCCGCGGTAACCGGGCTGGTGTCTGGGGTTTCGGGGATCGCTGATTCGGCGCTCATCTTCGGCTCCGTTCACGCAAATCTTCGACTCAATTCGTGCAAATCTTCGGCTCCGTTCTTGCGAATTTGGGCTCCGTTCATGCAAAGCGGAGCTGTGCACTCCTCTGTCACTGGGGATGCGAAGCTGGAGCTTGGCAGTCCGCTATCCATTGGGCGGGCAAAGCCGGAGCTCTGCACTCCCCTATCTCTTGCAGCGCGCGAAGCCGGACCTTTGCACTCTTAAGTCTAGCCCACTTGTGAGTCTATTCCACTCGCCACTCTCAGAGTGTAGTCCAACCGGCACTCCCTGAGTCACCTGGGACTATCTGAGTCTAGTCCACTTGGAAAAGCGGCGTCGATAAATAGCGCTCGCCGGCGGAGGGAAATACTGTCACGATAAGTTTGCCCTTGTTCTCCGGGCGGCGCGCCACCTGGTCCGCCGCACACAGGGCCGCGCCCGAGCTGATACCGCAGAGAATGCCCTCTTCGCGAGCGCAGCGGCGGGCCCAGCCGAAGGCTTCGTCGTCCGTGACGGTGATGACGTCGTCGATGATGTCCAGGTTGAGAATCTTGGGAATGAACCCGGCCCCGATGCCCTGGATTTTGTGCGGCCCGGGCTTCAACGGCTGCCCGGCGCGGGCCTGCGTAATCACCGGCGACGTCGCCGGCTCCACGGCGATGCACTGGAAGCCGGGCTTGCGCTGCTTGATTACCTCACCGACGCCGGTGATGGTCCCGCCCGTTCCGACGCCCGCGACCAGGATGTCGGCCCGGCCATCGGTGTCGTTCCAAATCTCCTCGGCCGTCGTCCGCCGGTGAATCTCGACGTTGGCAGGATTCTCGAATTGCTGCGGCATGTAGGCTTTGGGCATTTCGGCCAGCAACTGTTCGGCACGTGCGATCGCGCCGCGCATTCCCTCAGCCGCGGGCGTGAGAACGGTTTCTGCGCCGAGCGCTCGCAGGACGGCCCGGCGTTCGAGCGTCATGCTCTCCGGCATGGTGAGGATCAATCTCAGCCGTTTTGCGGCGCAAACGAACGCGAGGCCGATGCCGGTGTTGCCGGACGTGGGTTCGATTACGACGGTCTCGGGCGTTACCAGGCCGCGTGCGATGGCCTCCTCGATCATGCTGACGCCGATGCGGTCTTTGACGCTTTTGAGCGGATTAAAGTATTCGAGCTTGGCATAGACGGCGGCCCCGCCACGAACGGCGCGGTTAATGCGTACGAGCGGCGTATTTCCGATGAGTCTGGCGGAGTCGTCGAATAAGCGGCTCATGGTGTGCTCCTAAGCGCTAGTGCGCGGCCGATATCAGGGCCGATGAATTGATTCTCTGGCGCTGGGGCAACATTTCAATGAGGGGAGGCTCGCGCGGTGGGGAAGGGATCCAGGGATCGAGGGATCGAGGGACCAAGACGGTGGGACGCGGGTGCGACGCCCCGCGCCTCGGGTTGGGGCAGTCAGGCGGGGGGCGGCCACGGGCTCAGTCAAGTGGGCATGCCCGCGCTCGGCGCTTGGGCATGGCACCCGGCGTTTTGTGGGGCACTCGGTGGGGGCATGCCCGCGCCGCTACGCGGCTTGGGCATGGCACCCGACCACCGACGCACGTTTTTCGGCGTTTTTAGTAGGCCCGAAGAGGGCGGGCCCTACTTTCCGGGTGCCGGCTGGGCCTTGCTGGGAACGACTGTGCGGCCCGTGGCGCGTTTCGTGGTTGGTTGCGACTGCGAACGCCTGCGGCCTTCGCGGCGTTCAACCGGGGCTTCAAGCTTGGCGAACTTCGGATCGGCGTCGTCAGTCTCGATGATGATCTTCGCACCGTCAACCGGGATTTCCTCGAACGGCGGCAGCTTTACCTTGATCTGGTAATAACCCAGAATCGCGCCTTCCGCCGGCGGCGAGTGGGGCATCAGTTCACACTGGATGGTCTCCAGGTCGCAGTGCACGCCCAAGATTTTCAACGGCTTGTCGGCACGATACTGCACGTTAAGCACCGTCTCCCATGGTTCCTTCCGGGACGGCGTGACATACACCGCATAGGGCGAGAGCTGTGCGCGCGGCATAACGTTGGCCGAGAGCCGAAGTTCGATGTCCGGCAAGTCGGGCCGGCCGGTTTCCATGGCCAGGACCGTCATGTTCTTGCCCTGGTTCAGCGGCGGCTTGGTCGTGACAGTCAGCTCGTAGAGCTTGCCCGCTTCGACTTCCTTCAACTCGTACTCGAATTGCTTGATATTCTGGCCGGGCTTGATGCGCAGGGGGAGCGGCTCGGGGTATTGGTTCTCAAGGCGGATGGTTTGCGTGGCGACCGTGTTTTCTTCGGCGTTGGCGAAATTGCAATCGGGCGGCGTGGCGGCGAAGATCGGCTTGACGGTGCCGTTGACGTCAATCGTGATAGTCGGCTGCGTCGGATCGTTCGAGTTGATCATGACCTTTTTGCCGGCCGGGCCGATCCGCCGTGTGTCGTACGTGATCGTGAACACGTCGCTCTCGCCGGGCTGCAGCGGGGACTTGGGCTTGGTCGCCACCGTGCAGCCACAAGAGCTGGTCACGGTGGTGGTGAGCGGGGTATCGCCGGTGTTCTGGATGTGAAATTCGCCCTTGGCGGCGGCGCCCTGCCAGACCTCGCCGAAATCGAAGGCGACCGGGCGTAGCAAGATGCGTGCACCCACGTCGCTGACCGGCTGGCTAGCCGGGGCAGTTTGCGGGGCAGGCGGCGCGGCGGGCTGCTGAGCGGCGGCGACAGAAAACGCGGTTAGTCCCAGGAAAAACGCCGAGAAAGTAAACGCTGACTTCATATCTACTGCCTCCAAGCGTGACACCGGCCGGACGCCGGCGCCACGGTGCCATTGCTTCAACCGCACCAGCCGGCGGCACAGGCCACAGGCTGGATATTTGGACACCCTGCGGCATCGATGGTTGGGGCCCGAGCCTTTGCTCAGAAACCGGCTGGAAACCGGTCGCACAACGTTACATAGAAAGGGCCCGCGCCTTGCGGGCGGACCCTTGATGGAGACGAAGGGGCTCGAACCCTCAACCTCCGCATTGCGAACGCGGCGCTCTCCCAGTTGAGCTACGTCCCCGAGCACCCCAATTATAAATCAGGTTGGCCGCCGTGCCAAACGGTCCGGGAGGCAATTGGCGACATTCCGGGGCGATGCGCGCCGGCTGCTCGCCTCGTCTCGACCTCGCTGGCTGCGGCCCGCTTTGGCTCCGCTGCGGCCCGCACTGCTTGAAGCTGCGCTTTCAAGCAGTGGCACACACGCGTGTTTACACCGCGTGGCGGTCATAGGCGGCTGGTTATGGCGGCCGCCATTTTTTCCAATTCCGCAGGGGCGGCCTTCTTGGCCTTCCAGCGGTATCCCAGTCCGTCGCCAGCGTGGCGCGGGATCAGGTGAAAGTGCACGTGCGGGACTTCCTGTTCCGCTGCCCTGCCGTTGTTCTGCAGCACGTTGAAACCGTCGGCGCCGCTGGCGTTCACGACGGCTCGGCCGAGGCGCCCCAAGGTTCGGCCAATAGCCACCGCCCAATCTTCCGGCAGTTGGTCCAAGAATTCCGCATGATGGCGGGGTATCACGACCGTGTGGCCGGGCGCCAAGGGCTGGATATCCAAAAAGGCCAGGACGTGTTTGTCTTGATAGACACGCTGGCACGGGATTTCGCCGCGGATGATTTTGCAGAAGACGCAGTTTTGATCCAGGACGGCGTTGGCCATGGCTAGCCCTCTGGGACCTGCTCCGGGGCGGCACGCCCCGGCTCTGCTATTAAATTTTACTGCATTCTCCGGGCGACACGTCCCGGCTCTGCTTCTGGGATTCTATTGCACGCTGCGGGCGAAACGCCCCCCGGCTCCGAGCTTAATTTTTTGCACTTTCCGAGCTTTATTGCATTCTCCGGGGCGGCACGCCCCGGCTCTGCTCGGTCTTTATTGCTCGGCTTTTTCCTCTGCGCCGGGTTCGGGCTGGGCCGCGCTTACTCCGGCCTGCGGCTTCGCTTCGGCCTCCTTCGACGGGCGAGTGCTGCGCCGTGGAGCGCGGCGCGGGGCGGCCTTGCCGGCAAAGGCGGCGTATTTGGCACGGGCGCGGCGCTTGCGCTCCGTCTTCTCCGTGCTCTTGGGGCGCTTCTTGTCGTCCTCGCCCACCCATTGCAGCAAGGCGGTGTCCGACCCGTCGCCCAGGCGGCGCTGCGCCAGCTTGATGACGCGCGTGTAGCCGCCGGAGCTGCCCAGGGCTTCGTTGCGCTTTTTGAAGCGCGGCCCGAGTTCCGCGAACAGCTTGTGGATGACCGAGTCGGCCGTGAACTTCACGCCGGGCTTGGTGGTGCTGGCCCGATAGCGGCGGCCGGAGCGCGCCCGCAGGACCTTGGCGCGTTTGGCATCGCTCATTTTGTCGTATTCTTCCTGCTGCTCCTTGGCGATGATGGCGCGATCGTTGAGCAAAGCGAT
>JAGPEO010000250.1 GCA_018056925.1 Phycisphaerae bacterium | reverse complement strand
AAAAAGCCCGCGGTCGGAGGCCTGGCCTTGTAGCAAAGCCTCGGCCAAGCTCACCGGCGCCACCTGGCGATTCGTGCTGTAATACTGAATCTGCTCGTGCATGCCGCGAGTATACGCGGCAAGGGTGCCATGCCCAAGCTCTAAGCGCGGGCATGCCGCCAGATGTTGTGTGCAGGTGAGAAGGTGGCGAGTGGGAAGGGTGGAAGCCGTGCGATCCGCGTTCTGGCGACATTCCGGCTCGACACGAGCCGGCTCTGCTACCGAATGAACCACCCCTCGCGGTCGGCGGGCCTGCCGCGCGGGGGTACACCACTGGGGTCGCGCTCTTTCTGACGTGCCGCGGCGCCCTTGTCCGCCAGCGCGATGGCTCGGGCGGCGGCGCGCAGCGGCAGCAGCGTGTCATCCGCATCGTCCCCGTCGTGCGTGAACGTGCGGTAGCTTATCGCGATGCGCGGCCCGGCCGGATCCCGCCAGATCTCGACAATCCGCCCCTCCTGCGGCAGGTCAAGCGACGAGCAAGTCTCTATCTCCAAGTACCCCCCGCGATCAATCACGCGATTGCGATGCACGTGCCCGCAGATGTACAGGACCACATTGGCGTACTGCTTGAGCACCTCCCGCAGCTCCTCGCCCGTGACCTGCACGCCGAAGTCGGCGCGTATCGTCTGGCTCGGATGGTGCCCCGCCACAACAACCAGTTCATCCCGCGCCGCGGCGGCCTCCAGCTCGGCCCGCACAAATTCAAGCTGCGCCCGCGACACCGCACCATCGTGGCAAAGCTGACCCGGGAACTGGGCCGTACGGTCCGTGGTATCAAGGCCAATCAGCCGCAGACCAGGCGCGGGGCTTAGGCTGTACCACGTCGGCCCGTCGGCCGCTGCAAACCCATGTCCGGCCGGCGGGCTGAGCGTGCCGAACATCGTCGCAATTAGATGCGCTTTGCCGAAGTAAGCGCGCTCCGGGTTCGGCTGAACGCGAGTGGGACATTCAAGCAATAGCGGTGGACCGGGGTGCGCAGGCGTGATCCGCCCGTGGGTGAAGGAGGACAGCGGATCGAGCCATGTGGGCAACAGCCAGCCGGGACGATCGGGCGCTGGCAGTGGCGCCAGCAGCCGGCCTGGTTCGACCTCCAAGATCGGAAATACGCCTAGCGCGTACACGTCGTGATTGCCGAACAAGGTGTACCAGGGGATGGTGGGCGCATCGCCGTGTGCGCCAGTGCGGTATAGCCCCTCCGCGACGAAGACCGCGTACGGATCGAGCTCCGGCGGCGGACGTTGGTCCGCGCGGCGGTCATCGGGCCCCGAGAGCGGGTTGATTAGCCCGCCGTCCATGATCTGCACCAGCCATTGCAGTTCGTTCGATTGCGCCTGTTCGCCCGCGTCTCCGGTGTGCAGCAGGAAATCAACCCGCGTGCCGGAGGCGTGGATGCGATTCACCGCGCGTATCAGGCCGTCCATCAGTTGCGTCGAATATGCTTCGTAAGGCCGCCATGCCGAACGGGTGAGGGCGTGGGCGCCGGCAAACCGGGCCGGCGACAAAGTATCATTCAAATGCGTATCGGTTATGTGGGCGAACCGCGCCACCAGCCGCAGGCCCTCGGGGCTCTGGTCCTGACCCTGCTCGGCCGGCAGCAACGAACCCGGGTCGACTTGGCAACCGGCCGGCAGCACGGGCAGCAGCAGCGCCGCAGCCAAAATCAGGCGTCGTCCGCCCATCGAGGAATACTCCGCGCACAGGCCGCGCCACTCGGCCTTCTGACCGCAATATATAGCGCTGCCGGGCCTCTGTCAGGACTTGTCGGCTAACGTAAACTCGCGTCGGGCGGTAACCTGGACATGCCTGGCCGGTAAAATGGACGGCGGTCGTGCGCGCCGGCCGCTGTTCGGCTGCCCGCGTGTTGGTGCGGTCCGCTGGGTATCGCGTGCGAGCGGTTCTGGAATTACGCTTTCAGCCGGCGTGGTAATAGGGAGTTCTGCATGGGTGCGAAGAAAAGACTTGCCGTGCTGCTGTGCCTGGTTCTGTTTGTGCCGGCTGCGCTGTCTCAGGGCCCGCGTCGTCCGCCTCGGGAGCATGATGCCCGTGACTTCGATGCACCGCCGCCCCCGCCATCAGCCGGCTTCTGGCCGACCGATCGCATGATGTATCTATTCATCGATCGCATGACGGAGGAACTCGGTAAGACGTACGGCTTCAATGAGGAACAGTTGCACCAGACGCGCGAGCTGTGGAAAGACGAATTCCCCGCCTGGCTGAACGAACATCGCCACGAGATTCAGCAGCTCACTAACGAGTACTTCGAAGCCCTGTTGGAAGACAAACCGCCCGACCCTGAATTCGTCGCCGACTGGGCACAACGCGTGTTGCCCCTGGTAGACGAGTTCGCCGAGCGGTGCGAAACCGTCAGCGAGCAGATGCGCCCGTTTCTGACCGAGGATCAGCAGCTCACGCTGGACGGCCAGTTGGCCGGTTTTCGCGTGGGCATGAAGTACCTCAACCAACGCCTGGTGGGCTGGGCCGAAGGCGGCTTTGATGCCGAAACCGAGTGGCATCGCAGCCCCGGCTTCAAAGAGAACGAGGAAGCGCGAAACAGACAGATGGCCCAGGAGGCCCAAGAGGCGGAAATCGCGGCCCGCGGCGGCGTGCCGAAATCAACCGGTGAAACCGGCGGCGCGGCGGGCGATGCCGCTGGGGCCGCTCGCGACAACGGCCGCTCGGCCGTCAGCAGCCGGCCGGCCGGAGATGACTGGGAAAAGTACGTCGAGGACTTCATCCGCCGCTACCAGCTTAACGCCGAGCAACAGGCTACGGCCCACAAGTACCTGCGCACGCTCCAGGAGCGGCGCGAAGCTTTCCTGCGCCGCAATGCAAACGAACTGGAAAAGGCCCGGCAAGCGGCCGCCAATCCGCGCAGCGAAGCGCAGCGCAACCGGGCCGAGGAACAGTTGCAGCGCCTGAATCGGCCGCTGGACAACATGTTCACGCAGCTCAAGGAAAAGCTAGATTCGATCCCCACGCGCAAGCAGCGGGCGGAAGCCGGCAGCAAGGCCGAAGCGCAGGACAAAACTCGCGACGCTTCAGCCGTCGGCAAAGCCGTTAAGCCCTGAAGCCCCTCCACCGCAACCGTTATAAGCCTGAAGACAGCAGGGCCACCGCTTGAAGCGGTGGCCCTTGCGTTATTGCCTCGTTGCCCCGGGGTCGCCTTACGTCCTACTTCTTGCTCTTGTCGGGGTAAGGCGGCGGAGGCGGAATATCCATGGGATTCTCGCGGTAGCGCCTGGTCACGTTCTCAATGGCCGCGTCGAGCTGGGCATCCTTGCCGGCCAAGACGTCGCCCGGCATGTTCTGAACCTCGATGTCCGGATCGACACCGCGGCCTTCAATCAACCATTTGCAATCCAGGCCGTACAGCCCGAACTGCGGCGGCGTCACTGACCCGCCGTCGACCAGGTCCTGGTGCGGCTCGATGCCGATCGCCCCGCCCCACGTGCGCATGCCGATGATCGGCGCGAGCTTCTTGATCTTGATGGCCTCGGCAAAGAACTCGCCGTTCGAACCGGTGTCCTCATTTATGACGACCGCCCACGGACCGTGGAAGCAGCGCTCCGGGTCGCGCATGCACTTGCCTTCACGCGGCTGCGTCAAGCCCCAAAGCCGGCGCTCGAGGCGGTCGATAATCATGTCGCCCGTAAACCCGCCGCCGTTGTAGCGCTCGTCTACAATGAATCCCTTCTTGTAGTACTGCGGATACCAGTAGCGCGCGAACTCGATCAACCCACCTGCACCCATGTCCGGAATGTGTACGTAGCCCACTTCGCCGTTGGTCATCTTCTCGACATAGGCCTTGTTGTTCTCGACCCACTCGCGATAGCGGATGCGGTTCTCGCTGGCGATCGTCTTGACGCGCCAGGTCTGCGCGCCCTCCGCCGACGGCTTGTCGTTGTACGTCAGTGTTACCACTACGTTCGCCTTGTTCTGCAAGAACTCGAACGGGCTGGTATTCGTGTGGACCTCATCGCCGTCGATTGCGATCAGATAGTGACCGGCCTTGACCGGGCATCCGGGCTCATCCAGCGGCGAGCGCTCCTGCGGATCGCCGGGCGTGCCGGGAATGATGCGCGCGATCTTGTAGTACTTCGCGCCGGGCTCGGCCGCAAACTCCACGCCCAGCAAGCCCGTTGAAGCTCTGCGGCCGGAGCGCTCCAGATCGCCGCCAGAAACGTACGTGTGCCCGACGTTGAGCTCGGCGATCATCTCGCCGATCAGGTAATTCAAATCGCTCCGGTCGCCGCAAAATGCCACGAATTTGCGGTACTTTTCGCGCATCGCCGGCCAATCCACGCCGTGCATGCCCGAATCGTAGAACCAGTCGCGCTGGATGCGCCAGGCCTCATCGAACATCTGCAGGAACTCGGCCGAGCGGTCGACCGCGATCTTGATCTTGCCGAGGTCAACTTTGCCGTCGCCCACTTTGGCTTCCTTGCCCACATCGACGACGCCGTACGTACTGCCGTCCCGGTAAACCAGCTTCTTGCCGTCGGCTGACTGGTGATAATTGGCAATACCTTTGATGAGCCGCTTGGCTTCCTTCTTCTCCAGGCTGTAGTGATACAGATCAAGCTTGCCACCCGTGCGGTCGGTCACCACCTGGTACTTCTCAAATTCCGGCTCGTCCTTGGCCAGGTACAGGAAACCATCCTTCGTGGCCTCGAGCCGGAAGTAGTTGCCGGCCGGAACGCCGTCGGCCGCCAAAACGCGCCGCTCCAGCCCGTCCAGATCGATCCTGACTTCAACGCCCTGCTTGCCTTTCTTCTTCTCGGCCGGCTTGGATTCCTCGGCGTTCTCCGGCTTGTCCTCGCCCGCAGCCTCATCTTTCGGCTTCGGCTCTTCCTTTACCTCTTCGGCCGAGTCCTTCGGATAGAAGGGCGACGTGTCGTCCGCCTTCAGAACCACGACGTACGGCTTGCACATATTGATGAATATGTGGTTCTGATCCTGGAAGCACATGATGGGCTCGAACGTGCGGTTCGACAAAAAGTACAGGTAGCGGCCCTGCGGGTCGAAAGACGGGCTCCAACTCGTCGCCTGATCATTGGTGAGGCGATAGCTCTTCTTCTCCGCCAATGAGTACAGAAAGATGGCGTCGTTCATGCTCTGTTCCATCTTCGTGTACGCCACCCATTGGCTGTCCGGCGACCAGACATAGTCCTGAATGCCCCAACGCTCCCAGGCGTCGTCGTAATCAGCCTGGCCGATCACGGTCAGCTCACCGCTGGCCGCGTCAACCAGGTTGAGCTTCAAGAACTTGTCGGCGAACAGCAGGTACTTGCTGTCCGGTGACCATTCCAGGTGCATGCGGAAGCCCAGCCCGCCCCGCGTGAGCTGGCGCTCGTTTTCGCCCTTCTGGTCGACCAGCCACACCTCTTCCTCGCCCGTGCGATCCGACAGGAACGCGATCCAGCGCCCGTCCGGCGACCAGGCGCATTCCTTCTCACGCGAACCGGGGGCCTTCGTGAGGTTGACCGGCTCACCGTCCTCGACCGGGAAGTTGATGATCTCGCCGCGGGCTTCCAGCAACAGCCGCTTGCCCGTCGGCGACAGGCGAAACGCCCCGCTGCTCGGCCTGACGTCCACGAACTCCGGCCGCATGCGCGTCAGGTCGCTGGGAATCTCGACCGGCACCATGCGCGTCTTGCCGGTCTTCAGGTCCAGCAGGTGCAGCGATTCGCCATATTGATAGACGATCGCGTCTGGCCCGATCGAGGGATACTTGACGTCATAGTCCTTGTATTTCGTGAGCTGCTTGATCGTGCCGTCCTTGGTTTCGTACTTGTAAAGGTTCAGCGTGCCGAACTCGCGATCCGAGGCGAAGTAGATCGCGTCGCCCTGCCACATCGGGAA
>JAGPEO010000249.1 GCA_018056925.1 Phycisphaerae bacterium | reverse complement strand
GGCCAGGCGTCAATAGCCCAGGTGCTTGCGCACGAGGGCGTCCTTTTCGCTCTCGCTCAAGCGCTCCCAGCCGCCCTTCCAGCCCGCGCTGTCAGCACAGCAGAAGGCGATTACGTAACCCTTGTATTCGATGGTCGGCGAAGACGGACCAATCTTCTTGCCGCTGAAATCGTCGATGTCGTTGATGGGCACCTTCGTTCCCGGAGGGGCCGGCGGAAGGACAAACGCGGCGAGGGGCTGAGCCGGCGCGGGGTTGGCGGCAGGCGCGGCTGAGGCGGGCGTTGTTGGAATCCCGCCGGCCGGCAACGCTGCGGCTTTGGAAGTATGCTGATCTTTGTCCAGCAGCGTCACGGCGGCGGTGCCGCCCAGGAGGACTACGCCCAAGCCGATGCCGATAGCAAGCGGATTCAAACGCCGCGGCGGCGCAGTTCGTCGCTTTGGCGGTCTCTTTGACGTGTGTTTTTCCATCTTCCTCGTCCCACGTTGGCTGTTGCTGAAGGCCGTTCGGTCGGGTCGGCCCAGCGGATTCCAGTATATCGGCGAGGCGAGGCTTGCTCAATGAAATCGGGCAATTCGCCCCTCGCTATTATGGGTCTTGCGCCGCGGACGCGGGTCGAGGCGGCCGGATCAGCCGATCCACAGGCCTTCGAGGCGGACCTGGACTCCGTCGCTGGTGCGGTTGACGAAGTTCACCAGGCCGGAATGCCGCCATTGGAGCATGCACATGCGCGGCTGGAACCAGTAGCGTGCACCGATGCGGATGTCGACGCGCGATAGGCGCACAAGACCGTCGTACGCCTCGGCGACGTAGTAGCCAAGGTCCTTGAAGCCGTGCTCGCGCACGCGCAGCGGCCCGGTGACGCACCAGTCAATCAGCCCGGTACGCTGATCCACCTTCATGGCGACGCCGCAGTGGGTAATCGGGCAGCCGCAGGACATGCCCAAGGGACGGCCGATCAGCAGGTCGCCGGGCCGGACGTCCAGCTCGCGCGTGATGAGGGCGTTGTGCGGAATAATCGCCTCGCGCGGGCCGGGCTCCTCGGGAAAATGCTCGAGGTAGAAATCGATTTCACGGCCGAGGCTATCCTGCCAGCTCGCCTCAGCGTGAACTTTGAGCGGCAATCGCCCCGCCACCGCAGTGTCGGGTTGATCACCGTGTGCCACTGCTCTTGAGCAGTGCTCTGTCTCCGTCGCGCTTGAGGAGTTTTCTGGCCGCGCCAGATGAATGCACCGTTCCAACAGTCCCGGTTCGGCATCCAAGCGCCCCGCCAGATCGTCGCACTTCCGAAAGCCACACAGGCCACAATCCAGCCCCGGCAACGTAACTTCTGTGGTCATTCACACTACTCCTGTCGTCAGCGGCGCGCGGCCTGTAATTGGCCGCAACTGCCCCACGGCGCGCCGCAAAATTTCGAGAAATACTTCCAGCTCAGCCTCCGTATTGAAGCGCCCCAGCGTGATTCGCAGCGCACCGCGCGCCCGGAATTCGTCGTAGCCCAGGGCCCTCAGCACGTGTGACGGCTCATTTGCCTTGTGCGCGCTGCACGCACTACCGGTCGAGACCGCCACGCCCGCCTCGTCGAGCGCCAGCAGCAGCCGCATGCCCTCCCCTTCCTGTCCTGCAAACCCGAAACAGGCATTGCCCGGCAGCCGCCGGTAGCGGTGCCCGATCAGGTATGCGCCCGGCACGCTCGCCAGCACCCCTTCAATCAGCCCCTCGCGCAACCCTACCAGTCGCGCACTCTCCACTGCCTGATCCGCACGGCACAACCGCGCAGCCTCTCCCAGGCCGATTATCCCCGGCACATTCTCGGTACCCGAACGCAGACCATGTTCTTGGCCGCCGCCAAAAACCAGTGGCTCGAGCGAAACCCCCTTGCGCACCAGAAGAGCGCCAACACCCTTGGGACCGTGCAGCTTGTGGCCCGAGAGCGACAACAGGTCGATCCCGTCCCGTTCGAGGGCGAGCGGCACATGCCCGGCCGCCTGCACCGCATCGGTGTGAAAGAGGGCCCCGCACTCGTGTGCAACGGCCGCCAGCTCCCGCACGGGCTGAAGAGTTCCGATGACGTTGTTCGCGGCCATGATCGAAACCAGACGCGTTTCGGGCCGCAGGGCAGCGCGGAGTTCGTCCGGATCGACGATGCCGTCCGCACTGACGCGTAGCACCGAGGTGGCGACGCCGTCGCGCCCCAGAACTCGGATGACCTGGCGAACGGCGGGGTGCTCGATGGCGCTCGTGATAACGTGAATGGGCTTGCCGCGCGCTGCGGCGCATACGCCGCGCAAGGCCAGGTTGTTGGCCTCGGTGCCGCTGGCGGTGAAGATGACGCCGTTCTCCGGAGCATTCACCAGCGCGGCGACGTGTCGCCGGGCCTGTTCGACCGCCGCCCGCGCCGCACGCCCTTCCGAGTGCAGGCTGGACGGGTTGCCAAAGTCGCCGTCGAGGTACGGCTGCATGGCAGCGCGTACGCGTGGATCGAGCGGCGTGGTCGCGGCATTATCGAAGTAGATTCTTGGCATGGGGAGCTGGACCTTCCGAGGACGTCTACTCACCGCGGTAGAACGTCTGTTGCTCCAGCGGGCGAACAACGCCGAAATGCGATTGCCAGCCGACCGTCTTCTTGCCGACGCAGATAGTGCAAGTACCCACGGGCGGGTTACCGCGCAGCAAGAGTTCGCCATTTACATCCGGCGTGGCACGAATGCGTTCCACCAGCGGATCAATGCCAATCCCGTGCAGAGCATTGACCTCGCGCACGCGCACGCCGGGAGCGGCGTCGAGGATGCGGGCACGGAATACCTCACGCTCCGCCTGGGAGATGCGGTCGATCTTCGTCACCACCGCGACATCCGCCAGGCTTAGCATCGGCCCGATCTTGCGCGGCAGGTTCATGCCGCTCGTCGCCTCGAGCACCACCAGGCCCAGCCCCCCATCGACATAGGGCGAACAGCGCAGGCACAGGCCGGCCGTCTCGACCAGCAGGTAACCGGCTCCTTCCCGCTGCGCCCATTGCAATGCCTCGCCCAGGACCATCACACTGCAATGGTCCGGGCACAGTTCGCCGGAATAGACTTTGCGCGTCGGTATGCCGAACTCGCGGGCCAATTCCTCGTCTTCTTCCGCGAACTGCACATCGATCTTGAGAAACGCCACGCCCTCGCCCGCACCCTGCAGCTTGCGGATGATGTGGCGCAGCACTGAGGTCTTGCCGGTCGTGGCCGGCCCGGCACAAATCGCGAGTTTCACGCCAGCGCCTCCAGCTCTTCTTCGGAAAACTGCCCGCCGGAGCGAATGCGCTCGCGGAATTGCGAGAGGATGTCGTCCACGGCCCGCACGCGGTGCGCCAGGCGGCGCTCGGCCGGGCCGCTGCTGATCACCTGCGTCATGGCGCCGCCCGCCATGACGATCCGGAAGTCGGACAACAGCGGGATGTACGGATCGTGCGTAACGAAGACGAAGATCTTGCGGTATTGCCGCAGCAGTTCCAGGGCGCGCAGTCGGTGGATGCCCGCATTCTCGATTTCGTCGAGCAGCACAATGGGCGCATTTCCGATCACCACTGCGTCGGCGATGAGCAGGGCGCGGGTCTGGCCGCCGGACAGTTCCGTCATGCCATAGTGCTGGAGGATGGCCTCGCCGGTGAGTTGATTGGCGAAAGCCAGAGTCTTGCCGACCAGCTCATCAGCCTGCTCGTCATGCGGGTGCCGAACACGGGCGTGTATCCGCAGAAAGTCGCGAACCGGCAGGTCGGAGAGGAAGTTGGTGTGCTGAGTAATCAGGGCGATCGGGTTGTGGGCCGGGTCATCGCGATACTCCGCGAGCGGCGGCTGTCCGTTGATAAGGACCCGCCGTTGCGTGGGCGTGGAGCCGTCGGCCAGCAGCTCCAGGTCATTGATTAGCGTGGTCTTTCCGGAGCCGGTGGGACCGACGACGCTGACGACTTGCCCCATTTGAAATTCAACTGTTCTGACGGATTCCGGCCGGCCGTCCTTGCCACGTCCGCCGGTGAGTGTGATGCGTTCGATCACGCCATGCTCCCTTCCGTTTTGTGCACTCTTATTAGAGTGCGTTTGCACTCTCATGAGAGTGTACCAACCGAACCAACACGCGTCAAGGAGACAAGCGAGTATTGGCGTAAATTGCGTAAAGTCTTTACCCGTAGAGAGTTGCGCGCCACTCCCGATCGACGGGTGGCATAGAAATCCGGATAAATTCCTTACACTCCTAAAGGAGCGTTAGACTGGACAGGCTCAGTTGTTCAGCGCCACGCCCATGGCGATGGCCAGCTTGCGAGCAACATCGGTGTTATCGTAGAACCCCTCGAACAGGTCCGCACCGCGCCCGATCGCGTACACCGGCAGCGGCACGCCCGTGTGGGAGTAGCTGGTCCAGCCCAGGCCCGCCTTCTGATTGAGAATGTGCGTAATGGTGACGGTAAAGGCGTCACGGCTGCCGTGTAGCAGGTAGTCTTCTTCGGCGCTGACAAGCGGCTCGCCGTTGCGACTGCGATCGTAGGCCGCTTCGAGCTTTCGCTGCTCAAACGCGGTCAGGGTAGCGTAGTTCAAGCCGAAGCACCGCAAAACGATGTCCTTGAGCGCCTGATCCATGTCGTCATCGACGCCCGCCCATGGCGTAACCGCCTTGTAAGCATCAAAAACGGGGGCGAAAGCAAACCACGACACGGTCTGGTTTTCGAGCACGCTCCAGAAGCTGTTGTAGCGTGTGCCCGCCCAGCCGATCGACAGACCGCCGGTTTCGTGGTCGCCGGTAACGACAATCAGCGTGTCGTCGGGGTGCTGCTCGTAGAACGCGAGCGCCTCGGCCACGGCCTTGTCAAAGGCGAGCGTTTCGTCAATGGCAGTCCGGGCGTCGTTGGCGTGGCAGGCCCAGTCGACCTTGCCGCCTTCGATCATCATGAAGAAGCCGTGCGGGTTGTCTAAAAGGCGAATGGCCTCGGCCGTGTATTCGGCGAGGGTCAGCGTCTCCGGGTCATCCACGCGGTCGATGTCGTAGTACAGCGCCTGCGAGTCATCCAGGAACGGATCAATCGCGATAGTGCGCGTGCCGGGAGAAATGGCGGCGAGTTGAGTCGCGCCGCGCGCGACCGTGAAGCCGTTGGCTTGGGCGATGTCCAGCACGTGCGGCTCGGCGCCGTCGGCGCCGGCCGGCCGCAGAAAGCCGCCGCCGCCGAAGAAGTCGAAGTCGCTGTTGGCGAGCTGCACGCCGATGTTGTAGTGGTTATTGCGGCTGTCTTCATGGGCATAGAACACGGCCGGCGTAGCGTGGTCAATTGAAGCGCTGGTGATAATGCCGACTTTCATGCCCTGGTCCTTGGCCAATTCAGCGATTGTCACCGCGTCCGAACCATCCAGCTTCTTCGAAATGACCCCGTCGCGAGCCTTGATGCCGCAGGCCAAGGCCGTGCCGGCCGAAGCGGAATCGGTGATGAAGCGATCGGCGGCGTAAGTGGTCTGCAGTCCGCACACTGGAAGCCGGGTCATAGCCAGCGGATAGACCTTGGGGTCAGAGGGCGGATAGGGCTGTGCCGGAATCCCGGTGCTCTGATGAGCGCGCGCCAGGTAGGCTTGGGCGGCCTGAATCTGGGCGATGCCCATCCCGTCGCCGATCAGGAAGAAAACGTACAGCGCGCGTGGCGGGCGGTCGGCCGGCGATGGCATGCCTTCCGGTAGGGCCGGGCTTTCTGAATTGCCGCGTGCAGCAGGCATTCCGGCCGCCGGGCGCGAGCCGGTGGCAAAGTTGGAAGCGACGATGGCCAGGATCACGATGCCGATGGCCGCGAACCCCAAGACGACCCTGTGTCGCGGCAACCAGGTGTTGATGGTTCTTCTGCTGGGCATCTGGCTGAAATATATCACAACTTGTTCGAGGTGGTAATCTTTTTCCT
>JAGPEO010000014.1 GCA_018056925.1 Phycisphaerae bacterium | reverse complement strand
AGGCCACCTGGTCGGCCGGGTTAATTAGGATGCGCAGGTAGCCGAGCGTGTCCTTGATCTCCTTGCGATTGTAGAACTCGACCCCGCGCGCGATGCGATAGGGAATGCCGCGGATGCGCAGCGATTCTTCCAAGCCGCGCGAGATGGCGTTCACGCGGTAGAAAATGGCCACGTCGCTGTATGCCTGTCCGCCCTGGTGCAGGCGCTGAATCGTGTCGGCGATCTGCTCGGCCTCGTCCTGGCCTTCGCTGAAGCGCCACACGTAAACCGGCTCGCCGGGCTGATTCTCGGTCCATAAATCCTTGTGCTTGCGGCGGCGGTTGTTGGCGATGAGGGCCGAAGCGGCCTGGAGGATCATGCCCGTCGAGCGGTAATTCTGCTCCAGGCGTACGACGACCGCGTCCGGATAGTCGCGTTCAAATTCGAGAATGTTCTTGATGTCCGCGCCGCGCCAGCCGTAGATGCTCTGGTCGGGGTCGCCGGTCACGCAAATGTTGCGGTGCCGCTCGGAAAGGTAACGCGCTATCAGGTACTGCGCGTGGTTCGTGTCCTGGTATTCGTCCACCAGCACGTGCTGAAAGCGAATGTTGAGCCGTTCAACGATATCCGCGTGGCCGCGCAACAGCAGGGCCACGCGCATCAGCAAGTCGTCGAAATCGACGCCGTTGCGCTCGCGCAGCAGCTCTTCATACTTCTCGTACACGCGTGCCACGGCACGCTGCTCGAACGTATCCGCCCAGCCCGCGAACTCCGCCGGCGACTGGAGCTTGTTCTTGGCGTTGCTGATCTCGTCCTGGACCGCCTCGGGCCGCAGCAGGACATCTCGCACTCCGCAGGCCTGCATGGCCTCTTTGACGACGCGCAGCCGGTCGGCCTCGTCGTAGATGGAAAACCCGGGCAAGACGCCGACCAACTCGCCGAACTCGCGCAGCAGCCGTACGCCGAGGGCGTGGAACGTGTGCACCCACATGCCCCGCGCGACGCCCAGACCCTCGATGCGCCGCTTCATCTCGTCGGCGGCCTTGTTGGTGAACGTAATGGCCAGAATGTTCCGGGCCGGCACACCGGTGCCTACCAGGTAAGCCGCCCGGCGGGTGATGACGCGGGTCTTGCCGCTGCCGGGCCCGGCCAGGACCAGCAGCGGCCCGGCGCCGTGCGTGACGGCCTGACGCTGGGGCTCGTTCAGGTCGGCGAGGATGGCGGATGGCTCAAGGTGAGCATGCATGGTCTCGTATATGTTAATTCGCCGCGGGCGGTTTGGCAGCGCGGCCGGGAGGACGCTGAGGGAGCGGATCGAGCATGAAGAGCCCGGACACGGCTTTCCGCGTGGCGCATTTTCCGTCGCAAGAATTTTGAGGCCTGGACGAGGCCGGCTGCGGTCGGCGACGGGGCCGGTTGGGCGGGTTCTGGGACGAGCCGGTGTAAAAACGCGATTTGCACGGCTCCGGGGCGCCTCAGCGTAGAAATCAGAGGAGGTCGATCGGCGGGCTGCCTAGTATTGAACGGCTACAGCGAACTCCAGACCTGTTGTCTCTCTCCTTTGCACGCAGCAGTACTAATGGGCCGGTCGCACGAAGCGGCCGGCCCACTGCGTTCCCTCAGCTCCGGTTTCTCGCTTCGGTTCTCCAGGTCTTGAAACTTGAAACCCGAAACTGGAAACTACCCGCGGTCGTGGTCTGAGAATTTGGAGCATGGGTATGAAGCGTTCAGCGCTAAGCGCTGCACCAATGGTGCGGCTGGGCCTGTTATTGTCCTGCGCGGTCCTTCTTGACGGGTGTGCCAGCCAGCGCGCCGTCTCCACCGAAGACGCTCTGTTGCGGCAAGCGGCCGAGGAGTACGCAGCCCGCTGCAAAGCGGGCATGGCCGCTGACACGACACCGTCGCCTTCTGAGATTCTCAGTTATAAGTCTCAGATTCCATGGCCTTCTGCGCCTGGTGGGAGCGCGCCCGGCGCGGCGTCTTGTAGCTCTGCCGCATGGCCGATCGCGCTGGGAGCGGCGGATTTGCTCAGCCGCGATGATGCAGCAAGGGGCACGTTTGCGGCGGGTCCAATATTTACATTGGGCAGCTTCGATCTGGGCCAGGACCCGGAGCCCGAAGTGGGAGCAGCAACCGCCAGCGCCCCATGTGTGCCCGAGGGCTACTGGCGCGCGGACATCTGGCACCAGATGGGCCACGAGGCGCTGGAATTGGCCACGCACGGCTTTTGGCGCGGCTTCAAGGTCAGTTTCTGGGACGTCGAAAACGCGCTTGTTTTGACGGCTGCCATGGGGGCCAGCATCACAATCCGCGAGACCGGCGTGGACGATGCTATCCGTCGCCGGACGAAGGGCGAAAACGAGTTGGGCAGCATGGACGAGACGATCCAGATTCTCGGAAATCCCGGGACGCATTTCGCCGGCGCGGGTGTGCTGTGGCTGGCCAGCGCTTTGACGAAAGACGTGCGCGAGCACGAGGTCGCCAAGTCGCTGGTGGAGGCGCTGGCGGTCAACGGCGTATCGACCATCCTGCTGAAGGTGGCGACGAACACGCGGGCGCCGGATGGGGAGGACTACGCCTGGCCAAGCGGTCACGCCTCGAGTTCTTTTTGCACCGCGGCGGTGCTGAACGAGTACTACGGCCCGTGGGTGGGCATACCGTCGTTTGCGCTGGCCGGCTTGGTGGGCTATCAACGCCTCGACTCGCGCGTGCACGATTTCTCAGACGTGGTCTTCGGCAGCTTCATGGGTTACGTAATCGGCTCCTCCATTGCCAAGGACAACAAGATGGAACTGCCGGAGTTATTTGGAATGAAAGTAATACCGTTCGCTGATCCGCAAACCGGCGCCTCTGGGCTGGCATTATTCAAACAATGGTAAGAAGCGCCGGCGGGTAGACTTACGACATCCCGGATTTCTGTATCTGGAATTCACCGCCAATTGTCATTGCAGTTTGCGTTTTCGCTGAACGGCGAAGCCCATAGCGTGCAAAAGCTGTGGATAACTGGTGTTCTTAAAAATTTTTCATCGCAATTTTTTGAGGTTTTTGCGCAACTCGAATCCATTCACTCGGCCGCGCCAGCCGCGTTTCAAGAGTCAAATACTGTATGTTGACAGGCTGTCAATCAGTCGTTCGGCCGTTTTTACATTGACTAAACGGGCATTTTGAGCTATCCTTAAAGTTGCGACGTTGAGGTCGCGAACTCGGCACCTTAGCCGGTCCTGTCCAACTCCGGTAGAGTGTGCGCGTCACCCAAAGATCGCTGTTTATCGGGCAGTAATGTCCGGGGCAGCGAAAGGTGAATCAAATAGCCCGGGTGACACCTCCGCTCGAATGTACAGGATCGCGCCGGTGCGGAAACCCTATGAGGGTTGCCCGTTTAATCTACTGCGGCTTGCCGCAGCAGGTTTCCGGGCCAGACGGACGCCGATTGAGACTCTGAGGCGCCGCTCACGCGCTTGCGAGCGCGTGCGGAGAAGCGCGCGAGAGGAGAACGGGCCGAAACCCGTTCCAGTCGTTCGTCGCAAACCCTGGAAGGGCAGAAACCCAAGGGAGCATCCAGCGCTCTCGGCACCCTAACCAGGTGCTGAAGCGCCAGGGATTCTCGCGAGGGTCAAAGCCCAGGAACCGCGGCCTGCCGGGCCGGCCCGTCGCTCCGGCGACGGAAGCAACGGCAGGAAAAACGGTAAGTGGGTTCACCGAGCCGGAAACGACCCGGTACCTTGCGGGAGGAGTAAGCTCCGAAGGGTGAATCCCAAGAGCGCCGCCGGTACGAAAGAAGACCGGCCCGGGCTCGGAAGGAGTAAGCCGCGCAGAGGGTAACCAAACCCTGAACGCGGAAGTTGACGGGCGTGGCAAGCCCGTGTGAACCGGACTTCCGAGCCTTGTAAGTGCTGTAGGGAGCAAAAGCCCATGAGAGGAGCCGGCTGGCTGCGGCCGTCGGCTAGGGTCCGCTGAGGTATTCTCAGGCGGAGAGCGAAACTCGAAGAGAGGATTTGTGCCGGTTACTTAACTGTGACCAGCCGAGTCCGGCGAAAGGAAAACCGCACAGCCGAGGAAATGGCCAACGGCATAGCGGGACCGCCAAACCAATAACGGCGGTACTTCTCCGGACAAAAACTCTGAACGAGCAGCTAACTCCGTGAGGACGCGACCCGGTTCGTCCGGGTTTGGCGATCAGCGGAACCGAATACTCTGAAGGGCCCACGAGTTCGCCCGACCTTAGCGCCGCATTTTTTTTTGCGCGCGAACAGCCCGTCGCCCCGCTTTCGGCGCGTCTTTCTGCAGAGCGAGGGATACGGGCAAGCGACGGGGACACACGGCACGCGATCAGGGGCACACGGCGGTATACCGGGCCGGCACGGCCCGGCTCTGCTCTGCGGGGCGCGCCGCATCGCCGTCATACGGCGGCGTGAACCGCCGCTATTACCCGCTCGATCTGCTCTGCCGTCAGCTCCGCGTACATCGGTAAACTCAGTTCCGTCGCGCCGATCTCCTCCGAAACGGGCATGCTGCCCGCTCGGTAGCCGAACGGCTCGAACGGCTTTTGCAGGTGAATCGGCGTGGGGTAGTGCAGGTTGGTGCCGATGCCGCATTCCTGAAGATTGGCCTTCAGCTCATCCCTTTTCTCGCAGCGCAGCGCGTAAATGTGGTAGACGTGCTCGCCATCGGGGCAAGGCGGCGGAGTGATTACGCCGGCGCTGGCCAGCTTGCGGTCATACTCAGCCGCGACGCGGCGGCGGGCGGCGTTCCAGCGATCCAGATATTTCAGCTTCACCCCCAGCACCGCGCCTTGGAAGCCGTCCATGCGGTAGTTGAAGCCCAGCCGTTCGTGAACGTAGCGCGTCTTCTGTCCGTGATCACGCAACTGCCGCGCCAGGTCGGCCAGCTCCGCGTCGTGCGTGACCAGCGCGCCGCCTTCGCCGTATGCGCCGAGGTTCTTGCCGGGATAAAAGCTGAAGCACGCCAGGCGTCCCAGCGCGCCGGCGCGGCGGCCTTTGTACGTCGCGCCGTGAGCCTGGGCCGCATCTTCGATGACCGGCACGCCGCGCTCGGCCGCGATGGCGAGGATTGGGTCCATATCGGCGCACTGGCCGTACAGGTGTACCGGGATGATGGCCTTGGTTTTCTTCGTGATGGCCCGCGCAAGCTGGTTCGGGTCGAGCGTGTAGCGCCGCGGATCGACGTCCACGAATACGGGCCGCGCCCCGACATACAGCACGGGCCAGGCGGTGGCGACGAAGCTCATGGCCGGCACGATGACTTCATCGCCCGGGCCGATGTCCAGGCACAGCAGCGCGACGTGCAGGGCGCTGGTGCCGCTGTTCAGAGCCACGCAGTGCTCGACCCCGCAGTATTCGGCGAATGCCTTCTCAAACCGCTGCACGGCCGGGCCAAGCACGAAGGCGGTGTTGGCCAGCACCTCGTCGAGGGCGGCGCGAATCTCGCCGGCGATAGTGGCGTACTGCGCTTTCAGATCGAGAAAGGGCACGGACACTGTCATTGTTCGGCTCCAGAAGAAAGATACGGCAGTCTAGCTGGTTTACGGCAACCCTCCCAC
Organism: Phycisphaerae bacterium; assembly: GCA_018056925.1. GTDB lineage: Bacteria > Planctomycetota > Phycisphaerae > UBA1845 > Fen-1342 > JAAYXS01. The sequence continues at coordinate 20,319 of JAGPEO010000014.1, read as the reverse complement.
CCGTGCTGTACCTTTGTAGCGCGCTTGAACGCGCTCGTAGAAGGCCTCCATCTGCGCGGCGATGCTTTCCCAACTCAGATGCTCGAGGACGAACCGTCGCCCGGCCGCGCCGATTCGTTGCCGCAGCTCCGCGTCGCGCAGCAACTTCACCAGCGCGCCGGCGATGCTGTGCGGGTCGTGCTGATTTACGAGGATTATGTTCTCGCCATTGCGCAGCCGGCCTTCGCCGAACAGGTTTTCCGGCAGGTCATTCACGACGGGCGTTTCGCAGAGCATGGCTTCCATCGGGGCGGTGCCCAGGCCGGGAAATGGCCCGGTGGCATAACTGACGAAGACATGCGCCTGTTGCATGAGCCGCACGACCTGGTCGTGGGCCGTCTCGCCCAGGAACTGCACGTGCTGACTCAAACCGAGGGCGTGCGCGACCTCGGGCGGCTCTTTCAGATCAACGCGTCCGGCCAGCACCAAGCGGGCTTGCGGCACCGCTTGCAGGACCAGCGGCATGGCGCGGATGATCTGGACCGGATTGCGGAACGGGTGAATTTGCCCCACGAACAGGATCAACGGCTCAGCCGCGCGGGGGACGGTGCGATTCTGATATTCGGCCAGCGCTTCGCGCCGCACGCCGAAGAGAATGATCTCCGAGCGTTGCTGCGCGCGCCGGCCGAAACGGACGCCGACATAGTGATGCACCATCTGGTCGAGACTGACGATGCCGTCCCAGCGCCGCACGCCGCCCCAGCCGAGCGCCACGCGATCGCCCAGCGCCATCACCAGGTTGCGCAGCGGCTTTTCGTGCTGAACCGGCGTTGTCAGCGAGCCCACCAGCGGAACGCGCGCGGCGCGGGCCGCGCTGGCGGTCAGAAGCACGGAATCGAAGATGTGATTAACGTGATGCAGCACGTGCGGGCGAAAGCGCGCGATGATTTGCAGCAAGCGCTTGCGATTAGCCGGCGTGAAGGTGAACCCCATCAGCCGGGCATTGTAGAAGAGCGCCGTCCGCGGCAAACGCAGGCACGGCAGACGGTGTACGGGGAACGGTGCCGCAGGCGCGTACTCGGGACCCCAGTCGACCGTCACTACCTCCACCTCGTGCCCGCGTTCGACCAGCGCCTGGGCCAGGCTGCTGGTGTAGAACGACGACCCGGAGATCACCGGCGGGAACCAGTTGCTGAAGAACAAGACCCGCATCGCTGGTCGGCTCCGGGCGAATTCAACTCACCGCCGCACTCAGGGCCGCACAAACGCGATCCTGGTCGGCTTCGGTCATATGGTGATACAACGGCAGCAGAATGGCCGTGTCCTGGGCTAGCTCGCTCTCGGCCAATCGCCGGCAGCGCCCGGGTTCGCAGCCGCATGGGCCGGGCCCGGCGCCGCAGCTCCATGCTTCCTCTCGGTATGCGGGCTCACGATGGGCGCACATGATTCCGCGCCGCGTGGCCACTCTCGCGTCCAGCATGCGCTGCATTACGCGGCGCTGGTCGCAACCGGCCGGCAGTCGCACGCAATAGCTCTGCCAGTTGCTGCGGGCCCACTCCGGTTCGACGGGCAGCCGCAGGCCGGGCACGCCGGAAAGCCGCTCGACATACCCGGCGGCGAGCTCACGCCGCCGGGCGATGATCGCGGGTAGGCGCTTGAGCTGCTCGCGCCCGACCGCGGCCTGTATGTCGGTCATGCGGTAGTTGTAGCCTAGCGTCGGGTAAGACTCGAAGATGACCTGGTTGGCGCCGTGCCGAACAGTGTCGGGCACGCTCATGGCGTGTTGGCGCCAAAGCCGGAACTGGGCATCAAGCTTTGCATCCGCGGTCGTCAGCATGCCGCCGTCGCCGGTGGTGATGACTTTGCGCGGGTGGAACGAAAAGCACGCGATCAGCCCATGCGGCTTGCCGATCCGCTCCCAGCGGCCCTCCCACCGAATTTCGCTGCCGGAGGCGCACGCGGCGTCTTCGATCAGCGGCACGTTGTGGCGCTGGGCGATCGTCAGCAGCGTGGCCAGATCGCACGGCATGCCCATCTGATGCACACAGAGGATGGCGCGTGTGCGCGGCGTGATTGCTTGCTCGACCAGCGCCGGCGATATATTGAACGTGCCGGGCTCAATGTCTACGAATACCGGCGTAGCGCCCGTGTACCGAATGCTATTGGCGGTCGCGATGTACGAATGGCTGACAGTGATTACCTCATCGCCGGCACGCACGCCGGCCGCTCGCAAGGCCAGGTGCAGCGCGACCGTGCAGTTCGCGACGGCGCAGGCGTGCGGCGCACCGACCGCCGCGGCGAATTCCCGTTCAAAGGCGGCCACTTCTGGCCCCTGCGTTACCCAGCCGGAGAGAATCGGCCGGCGGACGGCGGCGGCTTCGGCCTCGTCCATCCAGGGCTTGGCGACCGGAATCAGCGGCAGATCATTGCTCATGTTCAGGGCTTTCCAAGTTTGCGGTACTCCGGTGGCAGCTCAACGCGCGGCCGGTCGGCCGGCACGAACCGCGCCCGGTAAGACTTCAGGAACGAGATAGTGCTGATCTCGGCTGGCGTTCGGCGGCGCGTGTACTGCCGGCGCGTCAGGTCGAAAACCGTGACCAAGTCCGGCGGGGCCTCTGCTTCGTTGCGACGCGTAAACACCAGCAGGGGAATGTCCGACGCCAGACACGCGGCCGAATCCACGTCCGGCTGCCATCGCAGGCGGAATGGCCCGAAGGGCGCGCGGACGACATAGCCGTTTGGCTCAGTCTCAAACGCGGCCGGAAAGACGGTCTGCACGTATTCCGCCAGGAACTCACCGATGCGCGCGAGCTTCTCGTCCGGCGTAACGTGGCGATACGGCACCAGCCGATCAGTCATATCCCGGGCCGGCGTGCCGCCGAAGCAATGATTCGGCGGAACGTCTTTGGTCACACACGAACCGGCCAACACGAGCGCCTTCTCACCCACTCTTACGCCCGGCGCGACGCTGGTGTAAGAGCCCATGATCCAGGCGTCGTCTTCGATCGTGACCGGGACTACCTTGAAAACCTGGCAGCCTTCGAGCAGATCGCCGAAGTAGCCGTGCGAATACAGATTCGTGTTCGTGCCGACGCAGACGCTATTGCCGATGGACAGACTGGCTTCAGAATTGAGTATGCAATGCTGTCCGATCCAGCAATTGTGGCCAATCAGCAGCGGGCCGCGGCCGTTCATCAGCGTATGGTTGTGAATTGCGACATAGTCACCCAGCACGGCGGCCGGACAGAGCAGCTTGCAGTCGTGCGCGATCAGCGATTGTTCACCAATATCGATGAAGTCGGCCGGACCGCGCATTCCGCCGACTACACAGCGCGCTTCCAGCCGCGCGCCGTGCCGCAGCACCAGCCGGCGACATTCAATACGCACGTCATCACCGATACGCACGTCGTCGCCGAGTTGCACGTGCTCGGCGGAAATGTGCACGTTGCGGCCGACGCGCACGCTCGGATTGATACCGGCCAGATCCATTACTTCCTCTGGGTCGAACAGGGCGTCTGCGCCGGGTCGTATTCGCGCATGTGAGCCGGTGTGATCTCACGGCGCCAGGCCACCAGCCGCCGCAGTCCCTCTTCCAGCCCGACTTGCGCCTGGAAGCCGAGCAGCCGGCGGGCTTTTTCGGTCGAGGCCAGGCGGCGCGGGACGGGGTTGACCTTGCGCTCAGGCAGGAATTCGGGTTGCACGTCGGTCCGGCCGGTCACCTTGAGCAGCGTTTGGAGCAGGTCGCGCAGGCTCGTCTCCTGCCCGGACGCGATGTTGAATACCTCGTCACTGACGTCGCTTTTGGCCGCCAGCACGTTGGCCCGCGCCACGTCTTCACTGAAGATGAAGTCCATGGTCTGGTGGCCATCGCCGAAGATTTTGGGCGGAATACCGTTGTCGAGGCAGTCCAGCCAGCGGATGAGTACTTCGGTGTACTTGCCGAAAACGTCCATGCGCGGGCCATAGACGTTGAAATAGCGCAGTGCCACGTACGGCAGGCCGGTCATGTCGTTGAACGCCCGATACAGGGCTTCGTTGGCGATCTTGGCCGCCCCGTACCAGGTGCGGTTGTTGTACAAGTGGTGCCGCTCATCCGTTGGGAAGGTGTCGGCCAGGCCGTAGACCGAGGCGGAACTGGCCGCGACCAGGCGCTGCACGCCGGCCTGCACGCACGCCTCCACGACGTTGAATGTGCCGGTGACCAGCACGTCGAGGCACTCGCGCCACTGCTCGGCGCAGGCGGTGATACGAATGGCGGCCTGATGGAATACCACGTCAACGCCCTCGAAGTGCGGGCGTATGTCGGCGAAGTTGCGAATATCCTGCCGGATAAGCTGCACATCGCCATGGGCCTGGGCCCACTGGATATTCAAAAGCGTGCCGCGCGTCAGGTTGTCGATAATGCGCACGGTGCGGACGCCTTCGTCGCGCACTAATTGGTCGATGATGGTTGAGCCGATCAGGCCGCAGCCACCGGTCACAAGTACGGTCTTTCCTCTCAGGTCCATTCGCGCCTGCCTGTTATTCCAAATCCGGGGCCCGCGGCCGTTGCAGCCGCGCGGGTACGCCGGCAACCACCGCTCCGGGCGGTACGTCGTGCGTGACTACTGCGCCGGCGCCGACGATCGCCTGGGCTCCGATTTTGACTCCGCACATGATAACCGCGCCGGACCCGAGCGAAGCGCCGCGACCGACGTGCGTCGGCACGACTTTCCAATCCGCCTCGGATTGCGGCCGCCCGCCGGGCGTGGTGGCGCGCGGGTAACGGTCATTGATGAACAGCACGCCGTGACCGACGAAAACCTCGTCTTCTATGTGTACGCCTTCGCAGATGAAGGTATGGCTGGATATCTTGCAGCGCCGGCCGATCGTGGCGTTTTTCTGGATTTCCACGAAGGCCCCGACGCGGCTCTCATCACCGATGGTGCAGCCGTAAAGATTGACGAAGCAGTGGATTTTGACGTCGCGTCCGAGGACGACGTCCTTGGCGATCCGGCAGAATTCCACGATTCCTCCTCTGGTGTTCGCTGCGGCCGCGAAACCTTACATCAACAGCACCGGGCTGCCCTCGCGTTGCAGGCTGCGCTCGGCGGCGGTCAGCAGCTTGACGACACGCAAGCCGGCCTGGCCGTCGGTCAGCGGCGCGCGGTGTTCGCGAATTGCATCCAGGAATTCGCGGCACATGAGACTCAGCGGCTCGACGCCGGGGATTTGAGGCGCGTACATGTCGCCGATGCGGTACTGCACGAGCGTCTTGTGCACGCCTTCGCGCTCGATGAAGTCCACACCTTTGTCGTAAACCTTGACCTGCTCTTCGGGCAAGGCCATGTCGTAGACGACCATCTTTTGCGTACCGCCCACAATGATGCGGCGGACCTTGGTGGGCGACATCCAATTCAGATGAAAGTGCGCGAGCGTCTGATCCGCGAACTTGGCGACGATGAACGCCACGCTGGCTTGCTCATGCCCGAAAGCCGAGCCCAAAGCGGTCATGCTGGTCGGCTGTTTGCCGACGAGATAGTCCATGATCGCAAAATCGTGCGGGCCAAGGTCCCAGACGACGCTGACGTCGTGCTGGAACAAGCCCAGGTTGATGCGCGTCGAATCGTAGTACAGCACGTCGCCCAGTCGGCCGGAGCCGATCAGCTCGCGAATGGTGCGGATGGCCGGGTTGTAGAGAAAGGTGTGATCGACCATTAGCCGCAGGTCGCGCTTTGCCGCCAGGCGCACCAGTTCCTCGGCTTCTGCGACGGTGGCCGTCATGGGTTTTTCGAGCAGCACGTGCTTGCCGCACTCCAGGGCCCGCTTGGCGAGGGCGAAGTGCGTCGAGACGGGCGTGGCGATGACTACGGCGTCGATTGACTCATTGCTCAGTAACAGGTCTGCGTCTGTGGCAGTCTCCAGGGCGGGGTACATGGCCTTGGCTTTCGCGAGCCGCGCCGGCTGTGGGTCGGCGAGCATAACCGGCATAGCCCCCGGTGACCCGGCGAAGTTACGCAGCAGATTCGGACCCCAGTAGCCGTAACCCATCAAACCCAGGCGGATCGTCTGCTGCTTGTCGGTACTCTGGCTCATGCTTCCTCCGCCGCCAACAGGGCTGTTGTGCTTTGGCGATGTTGCGGTTGCGACTGTTCGGGGGCCGTCAGCTCAAGCGCGGCCGCGCCAAACGTGAGGCCGTCCACAGGCGCTGAGGCCCTGGCCAACACGTCCAATTCCGGCTTGCGCCACAGAGACAACCGCCCGCCTGCGATGGTCCAGCAAATCGCGCCGATTACCAGGGCGCACACAAGATCGAGGGCATGATAGGCTATGATGCACGCGCCCGCCAAACCGGGTGCGACGCCGACCAAACCCAACGCCACCAGTCCAAAATAGTGCACCGTGCCGATATTTCCCGGCGCGGCCGGCAGGATCGTGCTGGCCGCGATCAAGCCCATGATGAGCGGGGCGTAGCCGGCGGGGAGTTCAATTGAGAAAGCCCGCAGCGCTATGAGCAACGACAGCGAAAGAACACCCCACATCAGAGCCGTGCTTGCGAGGAAGGCTAACAGGAGCGGCGCGCGGCCGGCGGTGGTTAATCCTCGTCCGAATTTGCGCATTACTTCCAGCGCCCCGGTTCCCAGACGCCGCTGCAGAATGTCCGCGGCGTAGTTGAGGCAGCGTACTCCCCACTGTCGCCGCAGCACGAGTGGCAGCAGCAAGGCGAGGCTTGCCGTCGCAACCGCGATCAAGCTGGCGCCGCGCAAGGCGCGCAGCGCGGGACTGGGCAGGAACCAGGTCGCGCCCAGCACCAGTGCAAACAGAATCACCGCATCGGTGAGGCGCGTTACGACCATGATGCCGAGCGATTGAATGCGGCTGAGGTCCGCCAGTCGCCCCAAAGCATGGGCCCCGACCGCTTCGCCCAGCTTGCCTGGCAGGATTGCGTTAGCTCCCTGTCCGATGCCGGCCGCCAGCGCCAGCGGGCCAATCCGTGCGGCACCCTGCTGCGCCAGCACCACCCGCCAACGCAAGGCACGCCACAAGACTGACGAGCACAACAGCGGCACGCACAACCCCAGCAGGCGCCAATTTGCGCTGGCCAGCGCCGTACCCGCCGCGGGCCAGTCCACCTTGCGCACCGCCAGCCAGCCGAATACGCCGGCCGTGCTGAGCCCTACCGCGGTCACCAGCCATTTCCGCAACTTTCGTGCCCTGCCGAAGAGTCACCGCGCCAGTTCGGCAGCAGACCGCCGGCCGAACTTCCGATCCCACACGGATTCAGTCTATTGGCTGCTGCCTGGCCGTCAACTGACGTGGCCAGGCGAATTATTTCGGGGCGAACCACTCTGCGGCCGCCCGCCAGTCCCCAAGCTCGTGCAGATCGATTTGAAGTTCGCCGCGGCGCTGCTTGGTCGGCCGGTCAGGCGAGTGGGTGACCGGCAAATCGCGCATGCCGCGAAGCTCCGGCAGCGTCGCGTCGCGCGTGGCCGCCCAGATGAAATGCGGCGGGGTCCACGGATGCAGCGTAGTGGCCACGCCGAATTCGTCGTACAGGACGCGTTCGGCCGCACAGTGAGCCCAGTGCGGTTGAATCACGTGAATGCCGTTTATGTTCTGCGCCACGCTCTGCGCCAGGATTTGCCGCGTTAGGCGGAGTTCGAGCGCTTGTGGTGCGATGATTCCGCGGCGCGTCTGTTCAGAGCACACCGTTGCCGCCCGCGCGGCGACCAGGACCATGAGCGCGCTGAGTATGCCTGCGTGCGGCACGACGCCGCGCAAGGCGAACGCCGCCAGAACAACCAGCAGCGCCGCCAGGCTGAAGAGCGAGCGGTAGGCCGCCCAGTTATCGGCGATCATCAGGTTCGGCAGGTACACTATCGGAGCGGCTGCGAGCAAGCCCACGAGGGCCGTCACCGAACGCCATTCCCGGCGCCAGCCATAGCAGATGATCGCCAGTATGACGATTACCACGACGATTGTTGACACAGTCGTGCCGGGCGCAAGCTCGAATAGCGCGCTGGCGTTACGGAGCGGCTCTTGGATGAACCACTGCAACTTCGCGCCGACGTTGGTCACGGCCGAAGCGCGTGGGTTGGGAGCGCTTTGCAGAACGATGGATAAGTACGGCAGAAGGGCCCCAGCCGCGAATATGAGCAGGCCGCGGATGCCGGTGGCGATCTTGCGTCGTGGCTCGACGGTGCGCGTGGGAAGCTGGTCCAGAATGAGCCATACCAGGTAGAACATGGCGCAAGGCTGATACATCCAGAACGTGGCGCTCAGGCTGGCAATGGCGCCCAGTCCGCAAACGATGCCCTTCCAGAGCGGCTTCCAGGTCATCTGTTGTTGAAACCAGAATGCCAGCCAAGTGATCAGCAAAGCCCACGACAAGGCAAAGAGCTGAGTCCAGCCCACTGCCAGCGCGGCACTAGGCGTGCTGCAGATCAGGAAGGCCAAAGCCACCGCTTGCGGCCCGGTCCAGCCGCGCCGCAGAACAAACGTCGCCAAGGCCGCGCCCAACCCGGCCATACCCAGAACCGCGGCAGCCCGCAGATAGCTGAAGGCCGCAATCGTGTCGATCTGCGCAAAAACCGCCGGATAGAGCAAACCCAAGATAAAGCGCCCGCAGCCGAACAGTACAGATCGTGACACTTCAGGGTTGTGATGGGCCATATATAGGCAACTGTAGTCATCAGACATACCGTAAGTTGTCATCAGAACCGGCAAATGGAGCACAACAACTGCAACGGCCGCACCCACGCCGGCCGTCCAGGCCTGTCCGCGCGGGCCAGGAGTGAAGGTGCTGCGCGTGCGCGGAGTAACCAGTAGCAACGGGATTACGGCGATTGCGAAGAATACGGACGCGCCCGCCAGTGCGCGAACGAGGCGAATCATTCCGGCCGGCCAAACCAGCCCCAGTCGTACCGGACGGGGCGGTTGCACGTCCACCCAGACCGGGTCGGACGGCAGGGGCAAGCCCGGACCGGCAGGAACCTCGATCACCAGCTCACGCGCCTCCGCCGGTATTCGCGCTGCCAGCCTGTGCCACTGCGCGTGGCCGGAATTGCTTTGGGCTGGAAAGGTGAACTGGGTTAGGGCAGGGCCGTCCGGCTGTCCCGACGCACGTATGAACACACTCACCGGGTTGGCGTTCGCGGCAGAGTCAGAAGTATGCGGCTCAGGGGGAAAGGGCCGGGCAATCCACACCGAAAGCGCGTGCTCACAGTTCGGCAAACGCGACAAGTCTGCGAAAACTCGATCGCTGGCGCCGGCCGTGGCCTCTCCGCGCTGAAGCTCAACTGCGGTCCTGCTTTGCCCTCCTGTAGTGGCTGTGAAGGGCCTCACCCAACGGCGGCCCTCGGTGTCCGCCTCCCTGGTCAAAATCAACGGCTGCTGCGCCGGCAGGCAGGCGGCGGCGACCGCGACCAGAATCGCGCCTGCGGCTATTGTCGTTAGTGACCAGAGCTCGTCCCGGCGTCGCCCGGCCCATAGCGCCACAGCCGCCGCGAGTGAGTAGACTGTGGCCGTAAGCAAGAGGCTGCCCAGAACATTTTCGGGTTCAACGGTGCTGGTAAGCACGGCCAGGCGCACCGCAGTCGCCCCGGCAATGGCTGCTACAGCTACTTTGCGATCATTTCGGAACACTGAATTTGCGATTCCTTCTGCAGTCCAGGCCCGGCTGCCGGTTGTGCATCCAACGCCGCGCACTGTGATGGGTCTGCTTCGTGCAGGTTCGAGACGCAGGAGCGGACAACCGCGTGTTCGCCGGCGGCCAGCGACTCGAACAGGCGGACATAGCCCTGGTAGGCGTGCCGGCGATCCAGACGCCGCGCCAGATCGGGCGGTATCGGCGGCGGCGGAGCGCATTCGCTGACGGCCAGCATGGCCGCGGACAGATTTTCGACAAATTGCGGCTGCTCTTTTGCCAAGAGCCTGGCAAATGACTCGGCCCCGTCTATGTCGAGAATGGAGGCATACGGCGGGGGCACTAGCCGGCCACGTTGCGGGTCAACCAGTTCCGCGGCCGCGCCGACGTCGGTCGCCGCGATCGGCAGTCGGGCATAGAGCGCTTCGGCCAGCGACAGACTCCAGCCTTCGACAAATGACGGCAATACGAATGCGTCGCACAGCATGTACAATTGCTGCGGATCCGGCCGGTGTCCCAGCCAGAGTATCGCGTCGGCCACGCCAAGCCGCTCGGCCTGTTCCCGAACGCGCTCGGCATACGCCTCGTCCATGATGGGGCCCAGCAGCGCCAGCTTGAGGTGCGGGTTATGTTGCCGTGCCCGGTGCAGTGCCGCGACCAGCAGGCCTTGGGCCTTGGGTGGGTAGATCGAGGCGACGTTCAGAAATACGAAATCCTGCTCGGCCAGGCCCAACGCCAGTCGCTGAGCGGCGCGATCGGTGGCCGCGCGGGCCGCGTCCAGCTTCTCGAGGTCGATTCCGTTCGGAATGATGAGCATGCGTTGCGGCGACAGGCCGAGACTGGCTTGTGCATAATAAGCGGCGGCTTTGGAGACGTAGACGTATGCGGTGGTGGCGGCATCGGCGCGGCGGTACGCGGCGCGCATGTCCGCGTCTAGCCCGACGTAGGCGCTATGGACCGTCTGCACGAAGGGGCGGCCGGCCTCAGCGACCAGCTCGACGCCGAACAGCGAGTGGTGCGCATTAACGAGATCCCAGTCACGCAGCAAGTCGCGATACGCCTGTGCCCGGCCCAGTTGCGGCAGATGGAGTATTGGCAGACCGGCGCGCCGCGCTTCAAAAGCTGCAGTCCCCTGGCGACCCAACACCAGCAGGCCCACTGTCATCTGTGCGGCGCTCAGCGTTGCGGCCAGGTCGAGCATCACCTGCTCTAACCCGCCCTGTTCGAAGTGCTCCACTTGCAGCAGTACCCGCAACGGGCGGCGGCAGCTGTACGATTCCGACTTTGGCAAAGCTGGAGCTTTGCACTCCCGCTCTGTAAACGGTTCTCGACTCGCGTGCGGTAAGGTACGCGCCAGTGAGCGATCGGAGTGCAAACGCTGCCGGAGCTGACGTAGGGCGTGCATGCAGCGTCTACCAAGGCGCTCGCGCCAACTGCCGTGCGGGAAGACGAAAAACCGCAGCCGGTATAGCGTCTGCAGCAGGCGCCAGCCGGTGCTGTTGTAAATGCCGGCCAATTCCGCCGAAACGCGGTTCAGCTCCGCGCAGACGGCGATGCCCGCCTGCTCGGCGCGGCGCAGGCGCTCATCGTCAGAGATCTTCTCGCTGCCGACGGTCAGCCCGGCACGCTCCAAGAACGCCGCGGCCGCGCCGCCACCGGTCTGTTCCGCGCTGAGCCGCTGATAATCGCGCCAAATGCTCTGCGCCTCGCGCCAGCTCGCGTCCAAAGCCTCGTTCACCCGCACGAATTCGATCGCTTGTGCGGCGGATTCGCGCGCCGCGGCCGGCGGGAGCACGGGGCGATTGGTTCGGTTTCGCAACGTGCGCCCGCGTTCGAGCAGTTTAAAGAAGCGCTCGGCCATTGCCCGCAGTGTGAAGTGCGCCTCGATGCGCTGCCGCGCACTGCGCCCCAAGGTCTGACGCCGGCGCTCGTCCTGTATCAGCTCCTCCAAAACCGCGGCATACGCCGCCGCTTCTGCGGCCTCGCCGCGCTTCGGGAGCAGCATGCCGCATTCCGGCGTGACCAGTTCGCGCTGCCCGCCGACTTCGGCCCCGACTACCGCCAATCCGCAGGCCATGGCCTCGTAGATCGTCAGAGCGATGCCTTCCCATAGTGAAGGCAGGAAGAAGATGTCCGCCGCCGCCAGAAGTTCGCGCAGCCGCTCGGCCGGGACCTCGCCCAATAGCCGCACGCGCTCCGTCAGCCCGTGCTGGCGAATGAACTGTTCCACCCAGCCGCGCTCGGCGCCGTCGCCGGCCAGCAGCGCCCGGAAAGGCTGCTTGCGGGCCGATAGTTTGTGCAATGTCGCGGCCAGCACGCGCGGCTGCTTTTCGGCATCCAGCCGCCCGGCGAACAGTATACATACCTCGTCCGGCGCCAGGGCCAGCTCGCACCGCACACGCTGCCGCGTCTGCGGACACGGGCGCCAGAGCTCCGTATCGATGTTCAGATAAAGCACTTCAATCCGCGCCGCGTCGCCGCCGCGCTGGACGATATAGCGTTTGAGATGCTCGGAAGTGACCAGCGTCAAATCGACGTAGTCCTGGTAGCCGGCCGCGTACCGCGCGTAGCCGCCATTTTTCCAGTGCGGCGCCTCCGAGTGGCACAGGTCGAGATAGACCGGCTCCGGACAGGTGGAACACAGATATGGCAGCAGCAGGTAACCAAGCTCACTGCCACTGGTCAGCACGAACTGCGGTTGCCGTGAGGCGATCAGGTAGTGCAGGAACGCCGGATAGGCGGGCAATCGGAGGAACTTCGGCAGCACGAGGACGTCCGGCGTGAAGCGGGTGAACTCGCCCGTCCACCTGGGGTCGGCGCCGTGCAAGGCCGCAACGGTTACTTCCCAGCCACGCTGCCCCAGTTGCTTCAGTAGCTCCAGCGCGGCTCGTTCGGCTCCACCCAGCGACAGGCGCGGAATGATCATCAGCAGCCGCGGGGCGCTGCGCGTCAGCCGATTTAGGCCAGTGGGGGCCGGGGCTAAGCTCTCGAACGGCTCAGGTGCGCGCCGGGGGCCTTCAGGAAGGCCTTTTTTGAGAGAGTACCAACGTTTGGGCGGTGCACTGGTCATGGCACCCGGCGGGCCCGCACTTGGCGCTGGCATGCCCGCGCTTGGCGCTTGGGCATGGCACCCGGCTGGCATGCCCGCGCTTGGCGCTTGGGCATGGCACCCGGCTGGGGCGTGGCACCCGTCGTCGGCGTGCTCGACATGTGTTTCGAAGAACCAGTAGAGCTCTTCAAGCGCGGTGGGTTCGATCTCCGCGCCCTCGTCGAGCTGCCAGACGTAGGCACCGCGGGCCGCGGCAGAAATTGCAGCGCGTGCTCCCGTTCCGCCGCCTTGGGGCAAGTCTAGAACACGGACGCGCGGATCGCCCTGCCGGTATTGGTCGAGAATAATCTGGGCGCCAGGGTCCGGGGCGCGCTCCAGGATGAGTAGCCACTCCCACGCCTGGAAACTCTGTCCAAAGAGCGAAGACGCGGTTCTTTGAAGGGTGGCGCCCCCATGGCGAACGGTCGTGACAATTGACACCGCCGGCGGCGCCGCCAGATCCGCGGGCGCATAGCCGAAGTTCGGCACGCCGTGTAATCCGGGCGAGTCGCGGGTCGAACCGGCCGAAGCTGTGCCGGCCTCAGATGACATCCGCGAACCCTCGCTTGGTTTTCATGAACCAGGCATAGCCAAGCTGCATGACTATCAGCGAGAGGGCCGTGACGATGCCCAGCCAGAGCCACTCCAGCGACTGACCGGGGGTGCCCATGAGCGTCACGCGCGCATTTTCAACCACGACTGTCAGCGGGTTCAGGCGCATCACAAACTGCACATTGGGGTGCGCCTGCAATGCGGGCATATCCAAGGGGTAGAAGATCGGCGTCATGAAGATGAGGATTTGAATAATAACGGTGATCGCCTGCCCCACGTCGCGCACGTACACGCCGATAGATGCCAGGAACCAGCCCAACCCCAGGCACAGCAACAGCAGTGGTACAAATGTCAACGGGTAATAGGCCAGTGCGGGGGGCAAACGCTGCTCCAACAGCACTATGCCCGTCAGCAGCACCAGCGAGCTGATGAGCCCTTGCACCAGCGCCGTGAGGAGCGCCACTGCCGGCAGAATTTCGAGCGGGAAGACGACCTTCTTCACATAGTTGGCGTGCGCGACAATCAGCGCCGCACACGCGCTCGCCGTCTCGGCGAAAATATTGAACAGCAGCAACCCACAGAACAGCTTCAACGCGAAGCGTACCTTTGATTCATCGCCCAACCCCCACCGCGCCTGCAGCACAAAGCCAAACGCGAACGTGTATACGACCAGCATCAGAAGCGGCAGCAGCAGCGACCACAACAGGCCCAGCGCGGAGCCGCGATATCTCAATAACAGATTGCGCTTCGTGAGTTGTCCGATAAGCTGCCGGTGCCGCCAGAGCGTGCGCGGAATGTGGTCCGGTCGCAGGTAGTAAGCCACCGACCGCGATTGATGAACGTAAGTTTGAACCTGCGCGACGCTCACCTCTTCACCGCTCACTTACCGTCCGGCTCGGCCCCGCCGCTTCGCGATCTGCGCTTCCGCCTTTCCGAGAGTGGACGACAAAGCGCAGACCGCTGCTGAGAGCCCAGTATCCCCGAGCGGCCGCACCACTTCAACCGCCGTACGAGCAGCCCGCTCAGCCGTCCAGTTCGGAAGGTTGCTCCCGCGGCCGCTCGGCGACCACGGCCGATAGAAACTTGCCTGTGCGAGTTTTTCCATCGAGCCGGCCACCTCCAGCGGACAACCTGGCTCGTTATCCGGCGACGGCTGCTCGGTTTTCGATGGATTAAGCCGCGGATTCTGGTTAAACTGCAACCTGTATCGCCCGTTCGAGAAACGGTTAGGAGGCAGAAGTCATGACGCGCCTATCGACCGTCGCGCTGTGTTGCACCTTTTTGGCTGAGTCCGCTCTGGCCGCCCCCTTCGTCGTTCCGATCAATCCCGCCCAATCGACGCTTAGTTTCCAACTCTGCATCAGCGGGTCGTGCAGCACGGATTCGTCGCCGGTCGCCGGAACCGTGACGTTGGAAGTGGCCAACGTTCCCAACCCGCAGCAGATTTGGCTGCACGACTTCGACTTTCAACTGGTCGAGAATCTGCATTGGTACATAAGCTGGGGCTTCCTGGGGAGTTTCACCGCCGACGCGAGCGGCGCCGCCATCATCTACGCGTATCCGGGCACGCCGTTAGGGCCGAATCCCATAACCAGCGGAGCTTTCAGCTTTACGAGCCTGCCGGTGGATACCGAGGGCATGCTTACCTACAGCGCCGTCGGCCTACCCTGCACGGTTTTGCAGGCGGCCGGCCTGCTTTGCAGCGACACGCAAAGCTTGGATCAGGGGACGCAAACGGCCGACGAGTTCGGCGGCACGATCACGTCCGCGAGTCGCGTGGTGACGCTGGCGACCAACATCGACGTCTTGGCGCCGCTGGATCCGGCTTACCCGGACATGGGCACGCTGCATGTATGGGGCGTGGTGCGCGGCTCGGTGTACGTGCCGCCGCCGGCCGCCGGCGATACAAATTGCGACGGCGCGGTCAACGTATTCGACATAGATCCATTCGTAATGGCGTTGACCGACCCTGCCGGATACGCCTCGGCCTTTCCTACGTGCGAAATCAGCGCCGCGGACACCGACGGCAACGGCGAAGTGAACGTGTTTGACATCGATCCATTCGTCCTACTGCTGACCGGCGGTTGAACCACGCCGCGCGCGGGAATGGCGGTATTGCGACAGGCGCGCAAATGGCTGACTGGCCGCGTCGATGACTTGGCCGTGTCGTGCGCCCCCTGGCTTTCAGCGCGATCGTTGGACCGCGTTGGACCGCTGATTGCCTGGTGTGGTCCGCGGCTCCCAGTGCTGGGCCGGCTGGCGGCGCAGAACATGTCTTCCGCGGGCCTGTACTCTCCGCAGATTCACCGCGACTACTTCGCCAATGTCGGGGCCCACCTGGCCGGCGCATTACAGGCTTTGCGCTGCGCAGGTCGCTCGCAGCAAGGGCCTCAAAGCGATCTGAAAAATCTGGCCGAAAACTGCATCCAATTGGATGACTCCGTTCAGGCGCTGGCAGAAGCGGCTGGCCGCGGGCGTGGGGCGATTCTGGTCGGCCCGCACATCTCGAACTATCTGCTGAACCTGACGCGCCTCAATCAGGCCGTCCCGCTGACGATCTACCTGCGGCATTCGAAGGATTCGAGCCGGCAGCAGGCAAAGCAACGCTGGTATCGCGCCAGCGGCGTAAGTTGGATTTCCGAACCGGCTGGTCAGAACGGGCCGCTGGGCCGGCTGGGACAGATGAGCGCCGTCTTGCGAGCCGGCCGCGTGCTGTTCATTACACCCGACCTGGCAAAGAAGCGCGGCGAGGGCGTCGCAGTGCGACTGTTGGGGCGCGAGGTGTACTTGCCCGCAGGCGCCGCCGCGCTGGCGGCGCGGACGGGGGCTCCACTGTTTGCGTTGCATGCGCGGAAAGAACACCGCGTCCAGAAGCTCTTTGTGCGTGGTCCGTTCAACCTTGATTCCTCGCTCCTGCGCTCCCGTGATCCCTCTCAAGCCGGGCGACGAACCCCGGCTCTGATCGCGGCGGGCATGCAGTGGTTCGCAGACGAATTCGAGCGCTTCCTGCGCGAGCAGCCGGCACTGTGGTACCTGTGGGCGGACAAGCGCTGGACGCGCGTGTTCCGCGGCGACCCGCGCTACGTGGGGCCCGGCGCGTCGCTGTAGCCAGCTTGCCGGGCGGGCGGTTATCCTTCGTGAATGGTGGCTTTGGCGGTACTCTTGTTGGTTCCCGTATGCATGTGGGGCGGGCAGTCCATCATGCTGCGCCGCGCGGGGCTGCCGATTCGCCTGCGGATTGGGGCGGATGACCTGCCGCCGGGATTGCGGCGCTGGAATCGTGTCATTACTCAAGCCGCGTTCGCGGCAGTGTTGATAGGTTATCCGCTGCTGTGCGGGCAATCGCCGGTCGCCTACTACGGCGGCTATCTGCCGCTGGGGCGCAGGCCGCTCGAATTGCTATATGGAGCCGCGGCGGCGGTTCTCTATCTGTGCCTGCTGTACGCGGCATGGGTGGCCAGCGACAACGTTCACTTTCGCGCGCGGCACGCCGGTCCACGGCTGCTGCGGCGGATTGCGGCCGCGCCGCTGACGGCCGTGTTCGCGGCCGGCGTCGAGGAACTTCTTTTTCGGGCGGTGCTGCTGGTCGGGCTGCTGGAGACGTTTGACGAGGTGAGCGCAATGGCCATCGGGGCGATGCTATTCGCGGGGGCGCACTACATTCGCCGCGTCAAGCGCTACTGGACATTCGCCGGGCACGTTGTGCTGGGCGTACTGTTGTGCGCTGCATTCGTCTGGACCAAAGCGCTGTGGCTGCCGCTTGGGTTGCACGCGGGCGGCGTGCTTGTACTGGCGGGGGTGCGGCCGCTGGTGCGCTACACAGGGCCGGCCTGGCTGGTCGGGGCGAGCATTTACCCCTACGCGGGGGTGGTGGGCATTACGGCGCTGTTGTTGTTGACAGTGAACATATGGCTGGCCTTTGGGGGCGGGTCATGAGCGCGGAGCATACCGAATTGGCGGCGGGCAACGTGGAACTGGACGAACTTGATCGCGCGGTACGCGAGGGGCGTTTGACGCGCGTTGTGCTCGAGTCGCCGGAACAACTTCTGGCGGGACTGTGGAATGGCGAGATCGACGCGCAGACGTGGCTCACGGCCGGCGTGGAGGTGGAGTTCGCCACCAAGGTTGACGGGTCCGCGCTGCCGCATTTGCTGCTGGAGAGCTGGAGCGTCAACGCCCGCCGGCACCGTCGCCGCCGCATTGTGGCCGGCGCGGTCTTGAGCATCATTGCCATAGCGGCCGCATTCATCCTACTCTGGGCCGCCGCCTAGAGCAGAGCCGGGGCGTGCCGCCCCGGCATGCCGCCAAAATCCCTTATTTGTGCAGGGACTCACCCTGCCTCCGGCGTGCCGCCCCGAAATGCCGGCGGCGGCCCAGTACAGTTCGCCCTCCTGCTGAGGCTTTGCTCTCCCGCTTCGCGCTCTAGTCTTCTTCCTGCCCCGGATTCAGGCCGACCATCGAGACGTGTATGCCTTGGGTGGTCGTGCTGATCGTGAAAATCGAGGGCGCGGAGTACTGGAGCATTTTCTGGCTGAGCTTTT
This sequence comes from Phycisphaerae bacterium, assembly GCA_018056925.1. Taxonomy (GTDB): domain Bacteria; phylum Planctomycetota; class Phycisphaerae; order UBA1845; family Fen-1342; genus JAAYXS01. The sequence goes on along the minus strand of JAGPEO010000014.1, from coordinate 2,534 downwards.
CATCCGAGAAGTCCATGCCGGTGTTTTGCAGCATCATCAGCGTTATTGTCGCGGCCAGATCACCCGCCAACTGCTCTTTCTTGCGCGCGAGTTCTATCACGCCCTGCATCAACTTGCGCTGATCAATGTACACCAGGCACCAGGCCTCCTTCGGCACGTTACGCTGCGCACGGCGGAAGGACGCGTCCTCCGCCAAGCCGCCCGACGTGCCGGCTGATAGTGCGGACTCCACAACCGCCTGGCTGCCGAGCAGCAGGCGGTCGTTGCCGATCGCCAGCGCTCCGCCGGTTTGCGGCACGGTGAAAACCAGGCTGCCGCGCACGTCGCGCGGCTCCTGCGTAAGTCCTACAACCGGGGACAACACGCGTGTAATCGCGTCGCGGTTGCGATGGCCCAGCGACACCATGCCGCGCAGCGAACCCGGGCCATACGGACGGGCCATGTCCACCGCCCCCACCAGCGGTCCGGTCAGATGGTCAATGAAATCCTTGCGCAGGTTTATGGGCTGGCCGTCGGGCGGCATGGGAACCTGCTCCATTGCGGCGCGGGCCTCTTCGGCCGCCTTCGGATCAGTTTGGGCTACGATCCGCAGCACCTCATCGATGAGCTTGGGCGGGTCGAAGTTGAAGCTGGCGAAAATGGCGGTATCCGAGGTTGTCCACGAGGGCGGGTCGAGCGGCTTATTCTCCATGCTGAGGATGCGGGCCAGGCCGGTACGCTCGCCGCTCATCAAGAACAAGACGTCGATCTTGGAGTCATACGATTTGCTGCCCAGCCGGCAATGACCGACGGCGGCCCGCAGGCTGCCGGCGCCGATTATGTCGAGGGTTTGGCGCAATGAGGCAGCTTCCTCGCCTTCGGCGTCGCGTTGCAACATCTCGAACAGACGCGGCAGGTTACCCAAAAGGCGAATTTGGCCGACGGGCTTCAAGCTGCTCAGCAGTAGTTTGTGATCTTCGGTGGCGGCCAGGGTCTCGCCGCCCCGCTCGCGCGCCAGCACACTCTTAATCCGGTCGGGCGTGGCGGACGCAATCAACCGGTCGCCGGCGAAGCACAGGGCCAGTTTCTCCGGCAACTTGTCGGGCGAGAGCAGCCCCCAAGCGTCATCCAGTTTATCGGCCAGGGCCTCATTGAAACCCTCTGGGTCCACTTCTGGCTCAAGTTCGAACTCGCGCTCATCCTCTTGGGCCTTTTCCTCTGCTGCCGGCTTCGCTCCCTTAAAAACATGAATGGTGTGGCCGGCGGCGGTGACAGTTTCGTAGCTGCTGGCGGCCGTTTTTAGGCGGGCAATGGCGGAGTCGAAATACTGCTTCATCAATTGCTGATCGCCGACGCCCGCCACGACCACCGGCTCAACAGTGTCGAGTCCCCCCCCAGGCGCCGCGGCGATATAGAAGGCAAGCGGGCCGGCCAGCGGGTTTTTCAAACTCTCAACGTCCACCTCGACCAGTTGCGCCAGGCGTTCCTTGAGCGTCTTGGCCAGCTTGCCCCAGACGCCCGGCATGGAGGGCATCTCTTCCAGTTCTTTATCCTGGCTCATCTTGTAGGCGACGGTGTTCTGGAAGTCCTTCCACAACTGGGCCGTGTCAGGGATGCCCAGGTAGAACAACGCATCTGCCGGGACCCATTCGGCCGGATCGGGGGCGGCCTCGCGGGTTGTCTGGGCGAGAGCGGCGGGCGTGAGGAGCAGGAAGAGGCCGGCGAACGTCAGGCCGAGCGCGCGTTTCATTTGTCACCTTTCGCTTGAGTGGAGTCGTTTTGCTTCAAGAACACGGGGGCTTCGAGCTTGCCGCGTGGAGCGGGTTGCATGTAGCGGTAGCCGGCGGTGGAGGTTTCGCTGTTGTAGGCGAAGGCGTCGCGGTTGCGCAGGAAGTCGAGCACGTAGCGGATGGGGATGGCGAAGCCGATGCCCTCGGAGAACATAATCTTCCAGGTGTTCACGCCGATGACTTCGCCGCGGTTGTTGAAGAGCGGGCCGCCGGAATTGCCGGGATTGATCTGGGTGGTGGTCTGGATGTAGACCATGCCCTCCTCGGCGCGGTTGTGCTTGCTGATGATGCCTTCGCTGACGCTGCGCTCCAGGCCGAGCGGGTTGCCGATAGCGAAAACCGCGTCGCCATCGCGCACGTCGTCGCCGGTCGCGAGGTATGTCACCACCGGCTTGTAGTCTTTGGGCAGATCGACGCGAAGCAGCGCCAGGTCGACGACGGGGTTAATGGCGACGATGTCCACGTCCTCGAACTTCTGGCGTTTGAATTCGTCTCCGATTTTGCGGAAGACCGTGACCGCGATGCGTGTTTCGCCCTCGATCACGTGGAAGTTGGTGATGACGTGGCCGTGTTCGCTGATGAAAAAGCCGCTGCCCAGCGCGCCCGGGACCGAAACCAGGACGACGCCTTCGCCGAAGCGTTGGGTGAGCTGCTTGACGCCGTCGACCGGCAGGCGCGCGGTGCTGTAAAGGTCGGGGGTAGTCTGGACGCACTCGACCTGCTGCGTATCGGTCGGCTGATCGGGGTCAATGCCCTGGATTTCAT
>JAGPEO010000248.1 GCA_018056925.1 Phycisphaerae bacterium | reverse complement strand
ACGGAATGCAGCTCGCTGGGACCCAATTCACGACGGCCAGCGCCGTGATCGGCAACGACGTCAGCACTTTTCCGGATTACCCGGCCGAAATTCGCGCCCCCGCCGGCACGCTCGGCGGTGTGTCGGGCTTTCAGATCAACTTCGGCAGCCGCGCGGTTTACACGCCCGGTGACATCGTAGACGCGCTGGTCGCGATGAACCCGGCCGCCCTCAAAGTCTGTCTCAAAGACCTCACGCCGGGCGGCGTACTGGTGGTCAACTCAGACGAGTTCACCCCCATGAATCTGGCCAAGGCGCGCTACGAAACCAACCCGCTCGAAACCGACGAGCTGGACAAGTACCGCGTCTACAAGGTGCCCATCACCAGCCAGACCCTGCTGGCCGTCAAAGAAACCGGCCTGAACCAGAAGGCCGCCGAGCGCTGCAAGAACTTTTACGCGCTGGGCCTGGTGTACTGGCTGTTCGACCGCCCGCTGGACGTGACCATCCGCTGGATCGACAGCAAATTCGCCAAAGTGCCGGCCGTCGCGGAGGCCAACCGCCGCGCCCTTCAGGCCGGCTACAACTACGGCGAAACGGCCGAAATATTCTCCGTCCGCTACCGCGTCGGCAAGGCGCCGCTGAAACCCGGACGCTACCGCAACGTGACCGGTAACCAGGCCGCCGCCCTGGGCTTCGTCGCCGCCGCCAAGCTCGCAGGCAAGCCCCTGTTTTACGGCAGCTATCCGATCACGCCGGCCAGCGAAATTCTGCACGAGCTTACGATCTACAAGAACTTCGACGTGCGGACGTTCCAGGCCGAGGACGAAATCGCCGCCTACGCGGCCGTGCTGGGCGCGGCCTACGCCGGCTGCATCGCCGTTACCGGCACCAGCGGCCCCGGTTTGGCGCTCAAACAGGAAGGCATCGGCCTGGGCATTATGACGGAATTGCCGACCGTCATCGTGGATGTGCAGCGCGGTGGTCCGAGCACCGGTCTGCCGACCAAGACCGAGCAGTCCGATCTTTGGCAAGCTATGCTCGGCCGCAACGGCGACTGTCCCGCGCCCGTGCTGGCGGCCAGCTCGCCTGCGGACTGTTTCTGGGCTGCGATGGAGGCGGTTCGTATTGCCGTCAAATACATGACGCCCGTGTTCCTGCTCAGCGACGGCTATCTCTCGCAGGGCTCCGAGCCGTGGCGCATCCCGAATCTGGACGAGCTCGCGCCGATCAAGGTTGAACACCCCACCGATCCGGCCGATTTCGCGCCTTACCGCCGCGATGCCAACGGCAGCCGGCCCTGGGCCATTCCCGGCACGCCGGGGCTGCAACATCGCGTGGGCGGGCTCGAGAAACTGGACGTCGCTGGAACGGTCAGCTATGACCCGGCCAACCATCAGCGGATGACCGAGCTGCGGGCCGGCAAGGTCGAAAACATCGCGGCCGAAATTCCTCCGCAGGAAGTTTACGGAGATGAAGCCGGCGGAGCTTTGTTGCTGGTTTCCTGGGGCGGCAGCTTTGGGGCAGTTCGCTCCGCCGTTGAGCGAGCCCGCGAAGACGGCCAAGACGTTTCGCACGTTCACCTGCGTTGGCTTAACCCGATGCCGCGCAACCTGGGCGAGATTCTGTCGCGCTTCCGAACCGTCGTTGTCTGTGAAATGAACATGGGCCAGTTGCAGATGTTGCTGCGGGCCCGCTACCTCGTGGATGCCTATGGCCTGCACAAGGTCCGCGGTCGCCCGTTCATGGTGAGCGACATCCGTGCCAAGATCGACGAAGTTCTGGGAGGGCGCTAACCATGACCACGATGGCTGATCATCCCGTGCTTACCATAAAAGACTACAAGAGTGACCAGGACGTTCGCTGGTGTCCCGGCTGCGGCGACTTTTCGATCCTCACGGCGATTCAGAAGTGCCTCGCCGCCCGGCAGGTGCCGAAAGAGAAGGTGGTCTGTGTGTCCGGCATCGGCTGCTCCAGCCGGTTCCCGTACTACATGGACACCTACGGCATTCACAGCATTCACGGGCGCGCCCCGGCGGTGGCGACCGGCGTGAAGCTGGCCAACCCCGAGCTGGAGGTGTGGGTGATCACGGGGGACGGCGACGCGCTGAGCATTGGCGGCAACCACTTTCTGCACGCCATTCGCCGCAACATCGGTTTGAAGATCGTGCTCTTCAACAACCGTATTTATGCCTTGACGAAGGGGCAGGTTTCGCCGACCAGCGAGCAGGGCAAGCGGACCAAGTCCACGCCCTATGGCTCGATCGAAAACCCCGTGCACTCGATCGCGGTCGCCCTCGGCGCGGAGATCACCTTCGCCGCCCGCGCGATCTATAACGACCCGAAGATGCTCCAGGATATTCTCGAGCGCGCCGCGAACCACAAGGGCACGGCGTTCGTCGAGGTCTACCAGGACTGCGCGGTGTACAACCACGAGGCTTTCTCGTACCTGACTGACCGCCAGACGCGGGACGACAACATCCTCTACCTCGAGCATGGCAAGCCCATGATTTTCGGCAAAAACCGCGACAAAGGCATTCGCCTGGTGGGCATGGATACTCAGGTAGTGACGCTCGGGCAGGGTGTTTCCGAGAAGGACCTTCTGGTACACGATGAGCATTGCGAGTCGCCGACGCTGGCGTTTCAGCTCGCCCGCATGGCGTACCCGCGTTTCCCCACGCCCCTGGGCGTTTTCCGCGACATCGAAAAGCCCAGCTATGAGGCTCTGATGTTCGATCAGATCAAGGCGACGACTGCAAAGCTCGGCCCCGGCGATCTGAACAAGCTGTTTGCCTCCGGCGATACATGGGTGGTCGAGTAGGCGGTTCCGGCCGCAGCGGCTCGATCTTTATCAGCCGACGCTCGTCCCGCAGGTCGCTCTTCGTAAGCTGCGGCGCGCTCCCGCACAGCGCCGCAGCGGGGCGGGGCGCGCCTGTGGCGAAGCGCCGGACGTGACGCGAATTCAGGCGTGTCCCGAGCCGCGCCACGGCGCCCCCAGCCATTTGAGCCGGGCCTTTGGACAGTTGCTCCACAGACCGCCTGCCGCTATTTTCCCTCGTGCACTCGCGGCACGATCGACGCGACCCAGGATGGGTGAATCAGTCATGGATAGCCTGGCAGCCTCGCAGAAGCAATTCGACCATGATGAACCACCGGTCAGCCAGTTATTGCCGAGCATTTCGGTCATCATTCCCGCCTTCAACGAAGCTCAGACTATTGAAGCGACCCTGCGGCGCATCAGCGAATACTTTTCCGGCTCCCGGCGCCTGCAGGAAATAGTGGTGGTGAACGACGGCAGCACCGACGGCACGGCCGAGGTGGTGCGCAACTTCGCATCGGACAAGAAGTACGTGCGGCTGATCACGAGCAACGCCAACCGCGGCAAAGGCTATAGTGTGCGGCAGGGCATGCTCACCGGTACCGGCGACCTGTTGCTCATGTGCGATGCCGACCTCTCCACACCGATTGAGGAGTTGGAGAAGCTGCTGCCCTGGCTACAGCGCGGCTACGATATAGTAATCGCCTCTCGCGATTTGCCGGATTCGCGCCTGGAGCTTCCGCAGCCCGCTCTGCGCCGCGGATTAGCGACCATTTTCCGCGGTCTGCGGCGGCTGCTGATTCTGCGGTCCTTGCGCGACACGCAGTGCGGATTCAAGCTGTTCCGGCGTGACACGGCTCGCAAGGTGTTCGGATACCAACGGGATAACGGCTGGCTGTTCGACTGCGAGATTCTGGCGGTGGCCGAGCGCCTGGGAGTCCGAATCAAGGAAGTGGGCGTCAACTGGCGTGATCATGCGCCGAGCCGCGTACGCCTGCTGCGCGAGAGCCTGCGCGTGCTGCCGGCGCTGTTACGCCTGCGGTGGCGACTAACGCGAATTCCGAGCTAGGCGACTGATTGGGCTACGGAACCGCCCGATAACGCGGGCCCGATATGGAGTTGTAGCCTGGTCCGCCGCGGCCAGCGGCCTATGGGCAGGTAGCTTATCTGACCCAAGAGGCGGGACGCGGACGTCCGCAAGTTGGGGTTTCAAATTCTGTGTTAATCCGCTATTGTAGCGTTGCGCTGTTGGCGATGGGCCTTATAGAATCGCACGGAGTTTTTCGTAGCGGCGTCGCCGGAACGGAGCCGTTGCGCCGTGCGCCGTTTTCGCCAAAGGCGCGCTGCGGGCGGTGGCTATCCGCGGCAGGTTGGGAAAGCTATCGGAGGAACGCGATGGGACGGGAGCAGCCCTTGAAACTCATGCGGATCGTTTTGCTGTTGGTGCTGGCCTGCTGTGCAGGCAACGTTAATTTGGCAACTGCTTCGCCGGCTGCCAATCCTACGCGGCTCGATGACGGCACGCAGGGCTGGGACTTGAGCTTTCCGGTGGGTGAGTTCCTCACGTATCAATCGGACAGCGGCCGGCTCGCGAACGAGACGCGCGGCCACACCGTCCTATACGAGGAGACCGTTTTTGTCGCCGACGCCATGTGGATCAGGTTGTTCTTCGACCGGGCGGCGTTGGACAAGGGCAGCTTCGTGCGCATCACGTCGGCCCTGGATGGCGAGATTCAGGAACTGGATGCCTCAGGGATGACGATGTGGCAGAACACGTCGGCCTACTTCAACGGCGACACGGTATACGTCGAACTGGTGGGGGCGCCCGAGTCGCGCGGCAACCAAATTGTCCTGGGACGTGTGGCAGTGCAAATGCGGCCCGCGGACCGGGGTCCGTGCGCGGCTGATGATTGCGGAATATGCGGCGAAGACGACCGTGTGCCCTCGGGCGAGCTCTGGTCGTGCCGGCTGATGCAGGTCGGATGCAGTGCGTCAGTCTACAATATGAATAGTTGCCTGGTTTCGGCCGGACATTGTGTTGATACCATCTGGCCGCTGGTGGCGCAGTTCAACGTGCCCTTTTCCGAGAGCGACTGCGACCCCGTGCATCCGCCGGTGGCCGACCAGTTCCCGTGCACCGCACGGCAGTACCTCAACAACGGGGTGGGTGGCGACTGGGCGGTCCTGACTACCGGGACAAACGGTCTCGGGCAGACGATTTATGACCGTTACGGCCAGTTTCGTCCCCTTGCCTCCGCGCCCGTGCCTCAGGGCACACCCTGCGCCGTCTGGGGCTACGGCGTGGACAATAGCGATCCCACCCGCAGTCAGAGCCAGCAGTATAGTTCCGGCACCATCGTGAGCCGCCACAGCAGTTACTACGAGTATAACGCGGACACCACTTATGGTAATTCCGGTTCCGGCCTGCTCAACGCGAATAACGAAGAGATCGTGGGTATCGTTTCACACTGTACTTTGAACTGCCCGAACGTAGCCACGCGCATCGACCGCCAGGATTTTGTGGATGCGCGCGAGTTGCTTTGTCCGACGGTCTCTTACTGCACTGCGTCGGCAAATAACACAGGCTACGAGCACATCAGCAGTGTGACGGTCGGCAGCATCAGCCAGTCCAGCGGGTCTGACGGCTACCATGACTATAGCGCCCTTTCGACCGACATGTACATTGGTACTGGTTATCCACTCACGGTCACGATCGGGTCGCCGTACGACAGCGACATTGGCGGAGTGTGGATCGACTGGAACCAGGACCGGGACTTCGACGATGCGAATGAAACGATAACCACGGCCTGGACGGGCGCGGGGCCGTACACCACCACGATTACGCCGCCCGAAGGGGCGTATTTTGGCTTCACGCGCATGCGGATACGCGTTCAGGACAGCGATTACGATCCGGCCCTGACGCCGTGCGGCGACACGGAATACGGCGAAGTGGAGGATTACACCGTGCGCGTGATTCCGTTTGTGGACACCACGCCGCCCACACCCAATCCGATGACTTTCGACGTCCCGCCGGTCGCCGCCAGCACGACCTCCATTACGATGGTGGCCACCACGGCGGTCGATGAGCATTCGCCGCCGGTGGCCTACGCGTTTGATTTCGTGAGCGGGGGCACGGG
>JAGPEO010000247.1 GCA_018056925.1 Phycisphaerae bacterium | reverse complement strand
ATCTGTGAACCCGGCGCCAAGCCGCGCGCTAGACGCGTAACTGACACACCCGTGTCTGCGAGCACGTTTGTGATGTGCAGCGCCGTCGCGTCCCCCTCCAGCGTCGGATTTGTCGCCAGAATTATCTCATTCACGCCGCCGGCCCTGACACGCTGCACCAGCGCTCCGATCGTCAGGTCCTCCGGCCCGATATCGTCCAGCGGGGCAATGTGACCCATCAGAACGTGGTAAACGCCGGTGATCAGGCCCGTCGCCTCCAGGTTGAGCAAATCCTTCGGCTGCTCAACCACTACGATCTGACTCTGGTCCCGGCGCGGGTCCGCACAAATGTGGCACAACTCGCCTTCGGCCAGATTGAAGCACCGCGAGCATGGCCGCAGCCGCTCCTTTGTGGCGATAATGGCGTCGGCCAGCGCGAGCGCTTCCTTCCGCTCAGCCTTCAAGATGTGAAACGCTATGCGTTCGGCCGAGCGCGCGCCGACGCCCGGCAGGCGTTTCAGTTCATCCATGAGCCGCTGCAGCGGCCCGGTCGAGGGTTCCCCCGCCATCAGCTCCACTCCAACATGGCACGACCCGCGTTCAGATTGCCGGCGAATCCGCGTTCAAGTTCCCTGGGGACCGGCGTTGCCGCCGCCCAGCATGCCCATCAGGCCGGACAAGTTAATGCCGCCCATCGCCTGCTCGACCTCTTTCTGCGCGGCCTGGCGGCTGATGCGCACGGCATCGCGCACGGCCGCGACCGCGAGGTCCTCCAGCATCTCTATATCGCCGCCCTGAACCAGCGCCGGCTCGAACTTCATTGCCACCAGTTCGCCGCGCCCGTCGACCGTGGCCTTCACTTGCCCGCCGCCGGACTCGCCGGTGAAGCGCGCCGCTGCCAAACGCTCGTTCACTTCGGCCATGTTCTGCTTGATTTGGCCGGCGTTCTTCATGAGCTGTGCGATTTGCCCGAGGTTGCCTATGTTGGGGAACATTCATCACTCCGTGACTTACTATCCGGGGCTTTCCATCCGGCCGCTGCCGAGGCGCTCCAACCGGCCCTATCCGGCGGACGTTTGAGTGCGCCGGTCGACATATTCCAGGTTTCCGTCAAACAGTTCCATCACTTGCCGCACGAGCGGATCTTGCATGATGCGCGCCCGGTCGGCGCTGGATATCCCGCCGCCCAGCGACCGCGGCTCGGGCGGTCCCGCCGGATCGTCCGCCGCCGCATCTTCGGGATGATAGTCCTCCGGAATCTCGACCGGGAAGGGCTGCTCGTCCCACTGCGGCACTTCTGCCGTCGCTTGCGGCGTGCGGGACACCGGCGGGGCGTCGCTTTTCCAGGCGTCCCTTCGCGAGACCTGCGGCTTTGGCAGCGGCGCCGCACTGTTGCTCCGCTGTTGCGACACCGGGCCCACGCCAGCGCCATACGCCGAGGTGCCGGGAGCGGAGGAGTTGGCCTTCGGCGCGCGAGAGTCAGCCGCTACCGCCCGCTCGCTGACTGGCGGCTTTTTTTTTTCGCTACCGTCCGCGCTTTCCGGCAATTCCGCCAGCAGCCGCTCGATCGGGGCCCACTGCCGCATCCGCGCCAGCCGCACCATGCACGCGTCCGTCAGGGCCCGCCCCGCCCCGCTGAAACGCACGTTTCGCCGCAACTCCTCCAGCATCGAAACCATCTGCACGTACTGCGACAGCTCGAATTGATCGCTCAGCCGCACATACTCTTCTTGAGCTCCGGCCGGCAAATCGACCATCGGCGCGTTCACGCCGCACACCCGGACCAGCATCAATGCCCGTACGGCCTCGATGGTGTCGTTGCAGAACACGTCCAGCCCGCGCCCGCCGGCCAGAATCTTGTCAACATCCGCCAAGACCGCTGCCGCATCGCCCGCGGCGGCATCCTTCAGCAATCCGAAAATCTGTTCGTCCTGCGCGGGCGGCAGGATTTCGTCGAGCAATTCGGCCGTCAACTTCGTCGGTGATACTGACAGAAGCTGATCCAGGATGCTTAACGCATCCCGCATCGAACCGTTGGCCAGCCGCGCAATTCTTCGCAGCACGGCTTCCTCAGCCTTGGCCCCCTCGGCCCGCACGATTTCGGCCAGCCGCTTCTCGATATCCGCCGGGCCGATGTTGCGGAACACGAACCGCTGGCAGCGGCTCTGAATGGTGGCCGGCACCTTCTGAATCTCGGTTGTGGCCAATATGAATTTCACGTGCTCCGGCGGCTCTTCCAGCGTCTTGAGCAGCGCGTTGAAGGCGCCGGTCGACAGCATGTGAACTTCGTCGATGATGTAAATCTTGTAGCGGGCGCGGGCTGGCCGATAGGCCGTGTTGCTGCGCAGCTCGCGAATATTGTCCACGCCGGTGTTGCTGGCCGCGTCTATTTCGATGACGTCGATGTCCTGGCCTTCGGCGATCGCCCGGCAGACGTCGCACTCCCCGCAGGGCGTGGGTGTGGGCGCCTCGGCCTTCAGGCAGTTCAGCGCCTTGGCCAGGATGCGGGCCATGCTGGTTTTGCCCACGCCGCGCGTGCCGGTGAACAAGTACCCGTGATGAATCCGCCCGCTCTTGATGGCATTGACGAGCGTGGTGGCGATCGGCTGCTGACCGATCACATCCTCGAACGTGCGGCTGCGGTATTTTCGGGCCAGGACGGTGTATGCCACGGCGAACCTCGCTCAGACAGACTCAACGGTAGGTTCCGCGGGCCCTGTTGTCCAGTGGCGGCCCGGGTGGACCGCCCCTGCCCGCTGCTTCAGTGGCACGCCGCGCAAGTTCCGGCTCTAATGGCCAAAAACTTTTTGGAGTACTGAAGTGAAGCAACACGATCTCGTCGTCATCGGCTCCGGTCCGGGCGGCTACGTCGCCGCGATCCGTGCCGCTCAACTCGGTCTGAACGTCGCCTGCGTCGAAATGGAAACGGCCCTCGGTGGAACCTGCCTCCGCGTTGGCTGCATTCCCAGCAAGGCCTTGCTCGAATCTTCCGAGCGCTACGCCGCCGCCCGGCACTCGTTGGCCGAGCACGGCGTCAAGGTCGCCGGCGTCGAGCTCGACCTGTCGGCCATGCTCAACCGCAAGGAAAAGATCGTCTCCGGCCTGACCAAGGGCATCGAGGCCCTGTTCAAGAAGAACAAGGTTACGCGCTACGCGGGTCGCGGCCGCATTGCCGGGCCCGGCCGCGTGGTGGTTGAGCCGCTGGCACCGCCGCAGTTGGCTGGCGAGGGTGGGGTGCCGTCGGTCAGCCCTGCGCCGGGCGGTGGGCTCGAGGAAATCAGCGCGAAGAACATCATCATTGCCACCGGCAGCCGCTCGGCCGAACTGCCGGGCGTCAAACCCGACGGCCAGCGCATCGGCACCAGCACTGAGGCCCTTAGTTACCCCGAGGTGCCCAAGCACCTGGTGGTCATCGGCGCTGGATACATCGGCCTGGAGCTCGGCACGGTCTGGGCCCGCCTCGGGGCCAAGGTCACCGTCCTGGAGTACCTCGATCACATTCTCCCGAACACTGACTCCGAAATCGCCGCCGAAGCGCTCAAGCTGTTCAAGCGGCAGGGGATGGAATTCCGCTTGGGCAGCCGTGTGACCGGCGCTCGTACGGTTGGCGAAAAGTGCATTGTCGAGGCCGAAGGCGCGGCGCCGCTGGAGTGCGATCGCGTCCTGCTATCGGTTGGCCGGGTCCCCAACACCGAAGGGCTGGGCCTGGAGTCCGTAGGGATCAAGCTGGACGAGAAGCGGCGAATCCCGGTGGACGACAACTTCGCTACGACCGCGCCCGGCATCTACGCCATTGGCGACGTCATCCGTGGCCCGATGCTGGCCCACAAAGCCTCCGAAGAAGGTATCGCCTGCGTCGACCGCCTGGTCACAGGCTTCGGCGAGGTCAATTACGATGCCATCCCCGCCGTCTGTTACACCGAGCCCGAAGTGGCCGGCGTGGGCAAGACCGAAGAGCAGCTCAAGCAACTGGGCACCGAGTACAAAAAGGGCGTCTTTCAGTTCCGCGGCAACGGCCGGGCCCGCGCGCTCGGTCAGGTTGACGGCCGCGTAAAGATCTTGGCCGACGCTAAGACAGATCGCGTGCTTGGCGTACACATAATCGGTCCGCGTGCCGGCGACCTGATTGCCGAAGCGGCCGTGGCCATCGCCTTCGGCGCGAGCGCCGAGGATCTGGGCCGCTGCTCGCACGCGCATCCGACGCTGGCGGAAGCGCTGAAGGAAGCGGCCCTGGCGGTGAGCGGGCGCGAAATTCATGCGTAGGGATTTAGGGATCAGGGATCTAGGGATCGAGGGATCTAGAGGCGAGGGGCGTGGAACGCGTTGTGCGGCGCTTGCTGCGCGCCTAAACTGCCTTGCGGATGAACCCCGAGATTAAGGACAGCCCTGTCGCCGAGTCTGCGGACGTCGACTCGCAGATCGTCCAGGTCCGCGACCTGGTCAAGGTTTACGCCACCTCAGGCCGCCCGGTTACGGCTCTGAATGGCGTCAGCTTCACCGTGCCGGCCGGCTGCTTCATCGCCATCATGGGCGCTTCCGGCTCCGGCAAGAGCACGCTGCTGCACCTGATCGGCGGCCTGACTCAGCCAACCTCCGGCGAGGTGCTCGTTGAGAACGTGAACCTGGGGGCTCTTTCAGATCGGCAACGAACCCTCTTCCGACGCCGGCGGCTGGGAATAATCTTTCAAGAGTACAACCTATTGCCGACCCTTTCGGCCCGCGAGAATGTCGCGCTGCCACTGCTGGTGGACGGCCAAAACCCCGATCAGTTTCAGACGCGAATCGACGACCTGCTGCGCGCCGTCCACCTGGAGGAACGCGCCGACCACCGCCCCGACGCTCTCTCGGGCGGCGAGCAGCAGCGCGTGGCCATCGCCCGCGCTCTGCTCAACGACCCCGCCATCGTTCTGGCGGACGAGCCCACCGGAAATCTTGACTCGCGCCAATCGGTCGAAATCTGGCAGCTCATGCGCAGAATCGTGCTCGAGCAGGGCAAGACAATTCTCATGGTGACCCACGAAGCCCTGGGCGCCGCTTACGCCGATCGCGTGCTGATTCTTAAAGACGGCCGCCTGGTCGGTATGCTCGAACCGCGCGGCTCCGGCGATGCCGGCCCGGTTGCCGCCGGATACCAGCAATTCGCTGGTTGATCGTGGCGCGCGCCGTTTGGCCGGCGTATTTGGGCGTGCAGTCGCTTCCGGGGCGATACGCCCCGGCTCTGCTCTCCCTGCCTACTCGTTTGCCTGCTTACTCGTTTGCGAGAATCCGCCGCAGCGCACTCGCTCGCTGTTGCGCTTTGCGCCGCTCTTCCTGCGCCTCGGGGCCGGTGCCATGCAGCTCTGCCAGCTTGCGCTCGGCCTCCCCGACCATCTCGGGCGTGACCTGTTCGGCTGGGATCGCCTGATGTGCAAGAATGGTTACCGTGTCCTCGTGCACCTGCGCGAAGCCGCCGTCGACGAAGCAGCGGTGCGTCTGGCCGCTGGCCTCGTACCGGAGTTGCCCGATACCCAGCTCACACATGAGTGGCGCGCGGTTATGCAACACGCCTAACTCGCCATCGTGCGCAGCGAACACCACCGAAGCGGTCTGTTCCGACAGCACCTGGCGCTCGGGCGTAACAACGACTAGCCGTATCGGGGCTTTTGTGACCATGACGCATGGTGTATACAGACTCCCCGCCAACGTCAACGCGCCGCGCGCCAAACCGGCGACCCTTTCAGGAATGTAGTCTCGGCCCGCGGTTACCTTTTTTGCGGGCGACCAGCCGGTTAACTGCTTTTGGAGGGGGCGACTGGGCGTAAAACGGGTCCGCAACTCAAGGACCGGTGCGCCGCGCTACGAAGACCAGGTGATTGAAGCCCTTAAACACAACGTAGCTTTCGGGCCGCAGCCCCAGGCGAATCGCGACACGTAACGACGGAATATTCTCCGGCCGAATCAGGCATATCACGCGCTGGTAGTCCCG